>CAYNHD010000024.1:0-20223 GCA_964396775.1 uncultured Thermoflexus sp.
AGCGGGGAGGGGCAAATCGCTCCCCTTTCCCTGCGTGCGGGGAAAGGGGCTGGGGGATAGGGGTTGAAAGTGCATAACACGCTCTAGCGCGCCAACGCGACTGGCTCGCTGCGCTCGATGCCCGCCTTCCTCTGGCAGTTGCGCCGGGTGGCGAAAACGGGCGCGGCGAGTCAGTCGCCCATCACCAGGCGGATGTCGTCTATCCAGATAGTGCCCTGCTGTGCCCGCTCCCACCCCCCCAGGTCGAAGGCCAGCCAGATGACATGGGCGGGGTCAAACTCGTCCACGCCGGCCTCGCCAAACCACTCAGCTTTGGCGAAGTCAGTCCAGGGGATGGTGACCTGCTCCCAGTCATAGCCGGAGGTGACCAGCGAGACTTCAAACGGGGTCGCCTCGCTGGGTTCGGCGTCGGGTCGGGCCGGGTCCTGGACGGCCAGCGCGAAGCGCACAGCCAGTCCCGCCTGATCCGCGCGCCAGTAGAAGGAGATGCCTTGCGCGTTCTCCCAGGCCGGGTTCGCTGCGAAGTTGACGCCAATCCCCCCATAGCCACCGCTGGCTAGGTCGAATGTCATCTGCAAGGCGTGGTCACTGTCGTGCCCCGGCTGGACGGTTGACCAGGACAGGGTAGCTTGCTCGGCCCAGTCCCACCAATATCCGGTCAGGTCGCTTTCAAAGTCACCGATCTGGTCGAGGCCCGGCAGGCCCTCGCCAGGGGAGGCTGCTTCGTCATCGTGCGGGCCGCCTTCGAGGTCGCTGCTGGCAGCATCGGCCTGGCCCACGTCACCCGCCGGAGCAGACTGCGTGAGCGGCTCACCGGGCGTGAAGTCCTGGATCGCCTCGTCTACGAAATCCACGAGGATCGCCGCAACGGTCTGGTTGGCCAGGGTGTTCGGGTGGCTATCCCACTCGTCCACGCGATACTCGGCCTTGAGGGTGCCGTTTTCATCGGCCAGGTGGTGGAAGAAGTCGAAGACGCGGACATTGGGGTGCCCGGCGAGATACTCATCGGAGGTCAGGTACTGCGCCCAGCGTTGGGCGCGGGCGGCGTTTTCGGGTGACGTGGCATTGGGGACCAGCGGCGGCGTGGTGAAGGGAATGAACAGCTTGTCGGGGTAGCGGTCCATCACGTCGCGGATGGACAGGTAGTAGCGGCGGTAGTCCTCAAAACGCTCCTCGCTGTCAATGTCCGATGCCGGGAAGCAGCTCTTGAAGAGGATCACGTCAAAGGCGAGCATATGGCTGAGGGTGTTGCCCGGCAGGTCGGTGACTGGCTGGGCGAAGATGCGATACCAGCCGTCGGGGTCGGTATTGTCGTCAGGTACCGCCCAGTTGATGCCCAGCCAGTTGCCGCTGTTGTCTACCAGCCCTTCGTCGTTGTAGCCGTGATCCCAGAACTCGTAGCCCCGGCTGGTGAACTCCTCCCGCAGGTTGCCTTCCCAGATCAGGCCCCCGCCGGTTGAGTGGTGCATGAAGAGAATGCGCAGCGGCCTCTCTTGGGCGGCAACCGGTGTGACGACGTAGGCGGCCAGCGAGAGGGAGACCATCGCCAACACTAACACGAACACAAGCCGCCAGAGGTGATGCCTTTTCATGTTCCCCTCCTGCTCTCACCCTTCAGAGGCGGACAGCAGTGTGAGAAGCATTGAGATGGCGTCCGGTTAACCTCACCACCTGGCCTCGCTGCGCTCGGCCTTTCCCCCTCTCCGTTTACGGAGAGGGGGAGGCGAGGCGCGTTAGCGCCAAGCGGGGGTGAGGTAAAGTGAAGGGCCACTCCAGACTACACACCAACCTCAATGCCTATCCGCCCCTGAACGCTCTCACCCGGCCAGACGATAACAATACCTCTGTCAAGTGACGCACATGGCCGTGCTCGTCTCTCGCTTTCAGTATACCACTGGATTCTTGCTGCTCGTGGAGGGGCCAATGACCCCACCTGGCCTCGCTGCGCCCGGCCTTTCCCTCTTTCCGCCGGCGCCGGGCGCACCCGGCTTCGCCGCCAGCGAGATTACCGGGCATAATATGGATCAGGTCTGGGGGCGCTGCTCGCCATGACCACACTCGAAGGCGTGCCGCGCAAGCGGCACCTGTGCAACGGATGGGCTAGACAAGGACGGAGCTATGGCACCTCAAACACTCCAGAACTACATCAACGGCGCGTGGCACGCCTCGGCGGCGCAGCACGCCCCCGTGCACAACCCGGCGACAGGCGAAGTGCTGGCCCAGGTGCCGCTTTCACCGGCGAGCGAAGTGGACGCCGCGGCCCGTGCCGCCGCCGCCGCGTTCGAGACCTGGCGGCGCGTCCCGGCCACTGAGCGCATCCAATACCTGTTCAGGCTCAAAGATTTGCTCGAAGCGCACATTGACGAGCTATCGCGCTCGATCACCAACGAGAACGGCAAGACCTTCGCCGAGGCAAAGGGCGAGATGCGCCGTGCCATCGAGAACGTGGAAGTCGCCTGCGGCATCCCCATCCTGATGCAGGGCGAGTTCTCTGAGGACATCGCCAGAGGCATTGACGAGTTCACGATCCGCCAGCCGGTCGGCGTGGCGGCGATCATTGCGCCGTTCAACTTCCCTGGCATGATCCCCTTCTGGTTCCTGCCCTACGCTGTCGCCACCGGCAACTCGGTGATCCTCAAGCCGTCCGAGCGCTGCCCGATGACCATGCACCGGGCCGTCGAGCTGATGGAGCAGGCCGGCTTCCCGCCGGGCGTGGTCAACCTGGTCAACGGCGGGGCGGATACGGTCAACGCCATCCTCGATCACCCCCTCGTGACGGCGGTCAGCTTCGTCGGCTCGACGCCGGTCGCCCGCCACATCTACGCCCGCTCCTCGGCCAACGGCAAGCGCGTCCAGGCCCAGGGCGGCGCGAAGAACCCGATCATCATCCTGCCCGACGCCGACATGGAAGTGACCACGCACATCGCCGCCGACAGCGCCTTCGGCAACGCCGGGCAACGCTGCCTGGCCGCTTCCCTGGCCATCACTGTCGGCGAAGCGGGGGAGTCTTTCACCGAGGCCATCGCCGAGGCAGCGCGCCAGCGCGTGGTCGGCTATGGCCTCGACCCCGCTGTGACGATGGGGCCGGTCATCTCGCCGCAGAGCCTCAACCGCATCGAGGGGCTGATCCAACAGGGCGTGGACGAAGGGGCGAGCCTGGTAGTGGACGGGCGCGACACGGTGATCAAGGGCTATGAGGGCGGCAACTTCCTGCGCCCGACCATCCTGCGCGATGTCGTGCCCGGCGGGATCATTGCCCGCACCGAGATTTTCGGGCCGGTGCTGGGCCTGATCCACGTCGAGACGGTGGACGAGGCCATCGCCCTGGTCAACAGCGGCGAGTACGGCAACATGGCCTGCCTGTTCACCAGCAGCGGCGCGTCGGCGCGCAAGTTCCGCAACGAGGCCATGGCCGGCAACCTCGGCATCAATATCGGCGTCGCCGCGCCGATGGCCTTCTTTCCCTTCAGCGGGTGGCGGGCCAGCTTCTTCGGCACGCTGCACGGCCAGGGTCGCCACGCTGTCGAGTTCTTCACCCAGACCAAAGTCGTCATCGAACGCTGGCCGAAGGAATGGACGCGCAAGTTTTAGCGTGGTCTCGTCTGTGGGGCGCGCGTGCTGAGGCCCTATGCAAAGTCCTGACCCGCCGGGTACCTCATCCCCTAAATCCCCCCTCCACACGCGGTTCAGAGGCGAACAGCAGCGTGAGAAGCGTTAAGATGGCGTCCGGTTAACCTCACCCCCTGGCCTCGCTACGCTCGGCCTTTCCCCCTCTCCGCCAGCGGAGAGGGGTGACCTGACCTTCCCCCAGCAAAGCCAGGGGAAAGGGTGAGCGGCTCGCCAGATCGTCCCCCCTCTAGCTTCGCTGGAGGGGGGATTGAGGGGGAGGCGTTCAGCGAGCATTCCCGAACTTCCCCTGGCGACAGGTTGTTCGTAGACCCGGTGTAGTTCGCGGCAAGAGTCCTGTGCCCTGCGAGCCGTGCTTTCTGCCCTCGGCGATGGGGCGATCCCTACTGCGCCGGCCATGCGTCCAGCAGCACCGCCGCCCGCTCGAGCGGATCGGTCGCGGCGAGCGCCGCCGCTCGCCCCGCGCGCGCCATGTCCAGCGACACCAATGGGCGCGGGTCGGCACACTCGATGGCCCACAGGTCGGCGCTGTCGCGGACAGCGCGGGTCGCTTCGCTCAGCGCCACGCTGATGGCCTCGGCGTTGGGGTGAGCCTCGCGTTGCTGAGGGCTGAGCACCAGCACGGCAGGGACGGGGATCGCCTCCTGGCACGAGACCGCTTCGCCGAAGATAATGCGATCCCACAGGGCCAGCACCGCCGCCTGCGCCGCGCGGACTTCGCCCAGGTGAGCGGCGAGATCGGCGCGCACCTGGGCCGCCGACACATCCGCCCCGTCAACCAGCGTGCAGCCCGCCAGTCCCAGCCCCACAACCAGGCAAATAGCCAACCGTGCCATGCGCTCTCCCCACGTGCGCCACACGTCCGGCGGCGCGTGTAGCCATTCTACGCCCGGACACGGTACAATGCGAGCCGCGCCCTGCGCAGGAGAGAGATGTTCGCGCATGACCGTTCGTCGCTGGCTGGCCGCCACCCTGCTGATGACCGTCCTGGGACGGGTTGCTTTCATCCTGCTTTTCGATCATACGCTCTCGCTGCAAACGTCCGGTTACGACACCTACGCCGTCAACGTGATCGAGGGACGTGGCTATACCCGCTTCGACGACCGCAGCGGCGACTCCGATCTGCCGCCGCTGTATCCATTCTTCCTGATCGGCGTTTACAAGACGTTGGGGCGCGACCCCATTGCCGTCGCCGCTGTGCAGATGGGGCTGGATGCGCTGACAGTGCTGTTGCTGTTCTGGATCGGGCGACGGGTGGCGGGTGAAACAGTCGGGCTGCTGGCGGCGGCCTTCTATGGCGCGTACCCGTACCTGCTCTACCAGAACCTGACGCTCAACGACACCTGTTTGTTCATCTTCCTGCTGACGGCGGGCATTGCTGCGGCATACCGGGCGCGCGATGCGGGCGATCCGCGCTGGGCGGCGGCGCTGGGCATCGCCTTCGGGCTGGGCGCGCTGACCAAGACGCTGGTGGTGCTGGTGCTGCCCCTGCTGGCCTTGTGGTGGTGGCGGACGCTGGGCTTGCGCCGGGCGATTGCCCTCAGCGCGGCGAGCGGGATCGCGCTGGCGCTGGTGATCGCGCCCTGGGCGGTGCGCAATACGCGCCTGCATGGAGAACTGGTGTTGATCAGCACCAACGCGGGCAGCAATCTGCATCAGGGCAACAACGCCTGCGTGGCCGACTATCTGTCCCGTGGCTGGGACGCGCAGTGGGTCAACTGCATCGCGCTGGCCCCGCCAGAGTTGAGCGAGACCGAAGCCGATCGCTGGCACCAGCAGCAGGCGTTGACCTATCTGCGCGAGCACCCCGACGAATGGCCGCGCTTGTTCTGGACGAAATTCTGGGTGCTGTGGAGTCCGGTGATCATGCCCTACGACCTTCCGCCCGACCCCTACCTGGTAGACGATGCGGTCTTGCAGTTCCACACCCCCGCTTTCGAAGCGGCGCGCGTCATTCACGCCCTCTACTTCACGCCGCTGCTGGCGCTGGGAGTCGGCGGGCTGATCCTAGGCTGGCGCGACCGGCGCGAGATGTGGCCGCTGGTGGCCGTGTTCGTGGCGATCACCCTCACCTATCTGATTTTCCACCCGTCCACGCGCTACCGCTCTCCCGCCGATCCCTTCCTATTTATCCTGGCCGCCTACAGCGTGACGCGGCTGTGGACGCGACTTATGGCGGGCCGGGCGCGACGCCGGACACTGCTGCGGGAGATACGGTATGGATGACGCGAGCTACCAGGAGAAACTGGCAGACGAGGCCGCCTTATGGGGGCGCGTGGCCAAGGAACAGGCGGAACTTTTGCCTCCCGATTGGCATTATCACCGCCATCTGCGTCATAACGCCGTCGTGCACGCGCGCGACATTGACGCGCTGCTGGCCCGCATCATCCCCGGCATGAAGGCGCTGGAGCTTGGCTGTGCGTCCGGCTGGCTGACACTGGCGATGGCTCAGCGTGGGGCGATTGCGCATGGGACAGATATCAGCGACGGGGCGATTGCCATCGCCCGCGCTTACTACGTGTCGATCAAGGATAAGGTGCCTGGTGCAGTCACTTACACGGTGACAGATCTCAACACGCTCGATCTGCCTCCCACTACCTATGATGTGATCGCGGCCAAAGGGGTGCTGCATCACCTGATATGCCTGGAACACGTCATTGACCAGGTGCACGCGGCGCTCAAGCCAGGCGGGCTGTTCTGGGTCTCAGATACGCACGGAGACGAGTCCCTATTGGTGACGCTGCTGGCTGGCGCGCTGACGCTAGCCCTCCCCACACAGGTCTCCTACCGCGAGAAGGTGCGCGGTCTGCTACGCTTCGGCCTGCGCGCGCCGCAGCGGGTAAGAGCCAGCATCCAGGCGGACGGACTCTCGCCTTTCGAAGGTGCGGGGCGCAACCAGGACTGGGTTGCGCTAGTCCGGCAACGCTTCACCATCGAGCAAGAGACGCGCAAGCCCGCTGTGACTGGCTACGTCAGTGCGCAGCTTGCGCTGCCCGATCGGGTCGCCTTTCCCCTGCTGCGCGTGTTGGCTATCCTCGACCGCTGGGCAGTTCGGCTGGGTCTGCTGCACAGCACTGGCGTCGTGCTTTTCGCGCGCAAGGACGAAGGAGCGCGGTGAACCTGCTGCACGTCATCCCCTACTACGCGCCCGCCTGGGCCTACGGCGGGTCAGTGCGCGCGGCGACCGACCTGACGCGGGCGTTGGCTCAGGCTGGTCACTGCGTCACCGTGCTGACTACCGACACGCTCAGCCCGGCTGAGCGCCTCTCCGTGCTGCGCGAGACGCTGGACGGCGTGGAGGTAGTGCGCGTCCGCAACCTGAGCAACGCGCTGCGCGGACGGCTCAATCTCTCTACGCCGCGTGGCATGGCCGCCGCCGCCCGCTCACTGATCGCCGAACGGCAGATTGACCTGATCCACTGCCACGAACTGCGCACGGTCGAGAATCTGCGGGTGGTGCCGGTGGCAAAGGCGCTGGGCGTGCCGGTCGTGGTCTCGCCGCACGGCACGCTACCCCTCAACACCGGACGCCCGACCTTCAAGCGAGCGTGGGACTGGGGGCCGGGCAGGTGGCTATTGTCGCGCTTCGACGCCGTGATCGCGCTCACTCGCGACGAAGCGGCGGACGCGCGGGTGTTGTGGGCGAGGCAGGGCATAGACATCCCTATCCACATCGTGCCCAATGGCGTGCACCTGGACGAGTTCGCCGCGCTGCCCCCCAGAGACGCCGCCCGCGCCCGCTGGGGTCTGGGCGCGGGGCCGGTGGTGCTGTTCCTGGGGCGGCTACACGCGCGCAAAGGCCTGCAACTGCTGCTGCCCGCCTTCGCCGGAGCGCTGCAACACGTGCCAGAAGCGCGGCTGCTGATCGCCGGGCCGGACGAAGGGATGCTGGCTGCGTTGCAGGCGCAGGCCCGCGATCTGGCCCTGGGGGAGCGGGTGATCTTCACCGGCCTGTTGACCGGCTCTGCCCGCCTGGAGGCGCTGGCCGCCGCCGATCTCTTCGCCCTGCCCGCTGAAGGAGAGGGCTTCTCGATGGCGGTCCTGGAGGCGCTGGCCTGCGGGTTGCCCGTCCTGCTGACGCCGGGCTGTCATTTCCCCGAAGCGGCAGAGGCGGGCGCGGGTGTCGTCGTGCCGCGCGAAGTCGGGGCGCTGCGCGAGGCGCTGATCGCCCTGCTGGCGGACCCCGACCGCCGCGCCGCCATGAGCCAACAGGCGCGCGCCCTGATCGCCGCACGTTACACCTGGCCGCAGATCGTCGCGCAGCTCGAAGCCGCCTATGCCAGCGTGATCGCCCGCGTGCAGGAGATGCGCCGCTGATGGACAGTCAGCCCTCGCTCAACACGGCCACTGTCTCGCCGCCTAATGGCCTGCTGACAGGCGCAGCGCAACGCGCGGCCCGCAATGCCACCGCGCTGGCGCTCTCCAACATCGTCTCAAAGGGCGTGCTCTTCGCCTGGCAATTGATCCTGGCGCGCTGGTTGGGCGCGGAAGGCTATGGCATCTACGGGACGATTGGGGCGCTGCTGGCCGTCGGCGCGGCCATTCCCGACTTCGGCATGGGGCTGATCGTCATCCGCGACGTGGCCAAACGCCCGCAGGACGCCAACCGCTACCTGACCGCCACGCTCGCCCTGCAGCCGCTCCTGGCCGCGCTGGGTTACGTTGTGCTGACTGTCGCCGCCTTCCTCTTCGGCTACGAGGCGGAGTTGCGCGCGCTGCTGGCCTTCGCTGCGCTGAGCCTGCTGGTAGATGCGCTGGGCAACATGTGCCACAACCAGTTGCTGGCCATCGAGCGCATGGTCATCCCTGCGGCCATTGCCACCGGCCATGTGATCGCCCTGGTCATCCTGGCGGCGATCGCGCTGGCTGCAGGGGCGGGATTGTGGGGACTGTACGCGGCCACGCTGATCGCTGGACTGCTGCGGGCGGCGGTCTATTGGGCAACGTTACTAAGGGTGGGGGCACGCCCGCAGTTCCCGGTAGACTGGGGCGTAGCGCGCGGGTTGCTGGTGGCCGGCTGGCCCATCGCCGTGACCTCCTTCCTGGCGCTGGCCTATCAGCACGCCGACAAGCTGATCACCACTGCCGTGATCGGCACCGAGGGCACAGGGCAGCTCACGGCGGGCTTCGTCATCGTCTTCGGCGTGATCGAGCTGCTGAGCACGACGGTGCTGGTCGCTGTGTTCCCGCTGATGTCGCGCACCTATGCCAGCGGGCAGCAACGCCTGTTCGAGGTGATGCTGGAGAAGCTGGCCTTCTTCAACCTGACACTCAGCCTGCCGGTCGGCATTTTTACCTCGCTGCTGGCGGTGCCGCTCTCGGCATGGGTCTTCGGCGCGGGGTTCACGCGCACCGCCGATGTGCTGCGCATCCTGATCTGGTACACTGTCGTCGCCATGATCTCTGCCGTCTTCGCCAAGGCGTTGCTGGTGCAGAATCGGCAGCGACGGCTGATGGTCCTCCGCACAGGCGGGCTGGCGCTCAATGTGGTCTTGCTATTGATCCTGCTGCCCGCGCTGAACGTGCCCGGTGCGGCGCTTGCCACGCTGATCGCCGAAACGGCCATTCTGGTGGCTCTGGTGCGCTCGTTTCGCTTCCCCGCGGACTGGTGGGCGCGGATGGTCAATCACCTGTGGCGGTTGGCGCTGGTTGGCGGGGCGACGGCGGGGGTCGTGCTGGCGCTGCGGACGGTGCACCCCCTGCTGGCAGCGCTGGTCGGTGTGCCGGTCTATGGGACGCTGTTACTGCTCAGCGGGACGTTCGCCCGCGACGACTGGGACCTGATCTATCGCCTGGCGACGGCCATGCCCGGCGGGGCGCTCATCGGGCGCTGGTGGCGACGGGAGCTACCCGCGCCATGACAGGTGTGTAGAGAGGCTGTCGGTGAGGCAACGGGAGTGAGGTCAACCGCCTGGTGTGCAGCGGGAAGTCTGCGCCGGGGGAAGGGGCGGCAGAGGGCATCAGAAACGCCATAACGTTCGTCCTTGTTGCCGGATTCCACAAAATAACCAAATATGCTTACAGGGGAGTTGCCTAGCGCGGCCAAACCATGTACTATTAAGGTGATTTGCTCTGAGCGCCGCTTGCCTGGCGTCGTTCGCGCAGGCGGGAGTTGCCAACAAGGGCATCTCCGCACCACGTGGGGGTGCGACGCCTGAGGGGGCCGCGCTGCCTTATTGGGGACATTGCACGAGGCTACCGCGTTGAAGGGGAGGAGATCTTCTCCGGTGGAAATAGCGGGGTCTATGGGCTAGAGTCCTGCCATTGGCACCCGAAGCTAGATAGGCTGCCCTTTGGCCTTTGCGGTGGTCTCGCGCGTCCTCCTGTGTGGGGAGTGTTCTTGCCCTGGTCGCTCACGTTCGCGCCACGTGAGCACCACATACAGTTTTTTTCCGCAGGGGCGTATTGAGCACTAAGGAGTCATCCATGTATCTGAGAATAGCGATGCTTTGTGTGATAGTCGTACTGGCCACTCTCGTGCCAGCGCCCCAGCACGCACAGGCACAGCAGCCGGGCCAGCCAGAGTTCCCCATTGTGCCAGAAACCCCCGGCGAACAGGGCACGGCCCTGCCGCGCCCAACCTGGGACCCCATCAGCCTGGGCATCATTGTGTCTGGCGTTGGCGGCCCGGTGCCGTTCATCTGCACGGCGTGCCTGCCGGAGCTGGTCTTTTACCACAGCAACAGCGACGGCGACTGGGACATCTACCGTCTGACCGACGAGGGCCTGAATACGCCAGCCAACAACGTCAGCCAGGGTGACGAGAGCTATGATATTCAGCCGAGCTACGCCCCTGAAGGTGAGTGGGTGGCCTTCACCAGCAACCGTGACGAAGATGGCGGCTGGGAGATTTACCTGGCCAAGCCCGATGGGTCGCAGCAGGTGCGCCTGACCTACAACAGTGGCCATGATGTGAACCCGGTATGGGGGCCAGCCAGCCTGATCGCCTGGGAAAGCAACCGCGACGGCAACTGGGAACTGTACATGGCCGACGTGATGGGCGACGGGCTGCCCATTCGCCTGACCAACGATCCCGGTAACGACGTTAACCCGTTCTGGTTCCCGGATGGTGGCTGCTATGAGCCGCCCGGTGGACGCCTGGTCTTCCAGAGCGACCGCGAGCGCGAGGGAGACGAGGACGGCGAGGCCGACTGGGAGATTTACATGCTGGATGTGTACTCGCGCGAGCTAACGCAACTGACCGACAACGACACCGAGGACGTGGTGCCGATTCTGTCGCGCGACGGCAGGTCTATGGCCTGGCTCCAGCTTAACGAGGATGGCGTCTATGACCTGTGGATCATGGACCTGGCGACGCGGGCGAGCCGCCAGTTGACCGACCTGGGCGTGGATGTCGCCGGGCATGTCTTCTCGCCGGACGGGCGCTCCATTGCCTTCCACGCCAACGTGGACGGCGACTACGACATCTTCATCGTGAATGTGGCGACTGCCCAGGTGACGGCCCTGACCGACAATGACAGCGACGACCGCGCGCCCAGCTTCCGTTGCGACAACGCCGCTGTCGTCTTCCACTCGGACGCCGCGGCGGACACAACCCACCCCAACCAGCGCGAGCTATTCTCGGTCAACCCGGCCCTGCCGGGCGCTGCTGCCCTGCGCCTGACGCAGGACGTGGAGGCGGACGACCTGTATCCGATGTCTGATCCGCACGAGGAGATCAACAGCAAGGAAGGGCGTATGCCGCCGCATCCTTAGCGCGGCAGGTCCTTTCCACGTAGCGCAACAACAGGGCCTCCTGACCGGGAGGCCCCTATGCTTTGTGCGCTGCCAGAGCGACAAAAAATCGCCGCGACCGAACCTTGCGGCGGGGATGCGGAGAGTGGGCCCGGCAGGATTCGAACCTGCGACCGACCGGTTATGCTTCCCAGCTACAGCTTTCGCTGCCCCTTTCGGGTTTGTGGGCTGGACTGTCTCTTCACCCCTCGGTTGAGGGGGCCTGCCGTACAGTCTCTACACCTTCCCCAGGTCATGGGGCTTGGCTCGGGATTACCATGTCTGATGACGAAGGCTCCCCCGAATTTGACAGGTTTTCGTCTGGTGATTACTCTCCAGATAGCCCATGCTGCGCAGATCGTATCGAGCGAGGGATACATGCGTGACTCTGTGTGCTGTATCGTCTGCGGGACTCCGCTAACAGGTAGGCAAACCAAGTTTTGTTCACCTACTTGTAAGAATCAGCATCATCAAAGTTACGACGCTCAGAAGGGCAGAGGACTGTCCCGAAAGCTAGAGCTTGTCACTGCACTTGGTGGTACCTGTGCGATTTGCGGCTACAACAAGAACTTGGCCGCGCTGACATTCCATCACACAGATCCAACCACGAAGAGCTTCAAACTCGATATGCGGACCCTGTCGAATCGCACATATCAAGCTGTCTTAGCAGAAATTGACAAGTGCATTCTGGTATGTCACAACTGCCATGCTGAGCTGCACCATCCTCATCTCAACCTAGACCTGTTGCCTTGAGCCGGCTGCTCTCACCGCTGAGCTACGGGCCCTGCTAAACCCAGCGCCAAGCCAAAACACCGGGCGCCGACAGAGCGGGCAACGGGACTCGAACCCGTGACAACAGCTTGGAAGGCTGTTGTGTTACCGCTACACCATGCCCGCAGCAACCATTCTGCCCTGATCTTACAGGATGCAGCCCCGCAGCGCAATACCCGTTGGCGGGTCGCGGTATAATCGGCACGCCACATTCAGCAACCACAGGGGATGGTCTTCGATGAGTCTCTCGGCCCGCGCCCACCAACTGGCCCAGGCGTTTGAGCAGCCCGGCTGTCCCGTCTGCCGGCTGGTGGCGGAAAGCGTGCACGCCTACATCGGCAGCCTGGTTTACGAGTACGCCAACGAGCCGGCGACGCATTTCGCTGTGCGCGACGCGCGTGGTTTCTGCCCGACGCACGCCTGGCACGCCCTCGAGCAGATCAACGCCAGCGCGCTGGGCATTGCCCTGCTCTATGAGGGAGTGGTGCGCAACCTGCTCAAGGACATGGGCGAGATCAAGCCGGACAGCGGGCGGCGACAGGTCGCGGCGGCAGCCGAGGCGCTCAAGCCCAGGGCGACGTGCCCCGTCTGCGCGCACCGCACCATCGTTGAGGAACACTTGCTGCGCAGCCTGCTCGACCACCTGGATCAGCCCGCCTTCGCCGAGGGGTTCGGCGCGTCGGCGGGGCTGTGCCTGCCTCACCTGCGCCAGGCACTGGAGTCGCGCGCGGGCATTCCCGCCAAAGCACGCTTACTGGCGCTCCAGCAGGCGATCTGGGGACGGCTGCAAGGCGAACTGGCCGAGTTCATCCGCAAGAGCGACTACCAGTTCGCCGACGAGGAACTGGGCAGCGAGGCCGACAGCCCGCGCCGGGCCGTCGCCAGCCTGTCCGGGGCCAAAGACCGGGGCTGAGCAGGGAGTCAGTCCACGATCACGTACACCTCGTCGCCGGCGCGCACCACGTCATCCACCTGGACGGCGACTTCCTCGCCGGGCAGCCCTTGATCAACGGCCTGGTGGTTGATCTGCATCGAGAGCACCTGCTGCTCGAACTGGGTATGCGGCCCGTTGAACAGCACCCAGTCTTCGAGGTATAGCTCGTCGTCGAGCAGGATGGCCGCCACGCCCAGCCGGCTGAAGTAATGCGTTACGACGCCCACATAGCGATAGTCCACAGCATTCCTCCCTTCCCCTGGCGGCGACTGCCGCTCACAACCAGCGCAGGAGGCTGCTCCGGCGCTCGTCCAGACGCAGCCCGGCCCGCCGCGCGATGGCCGTCGCCTCTTCGACCTCCTGGCGCGTAACCGGGCGGTTGAGCGGTGCGATGTTGCGCTCGCGGACGCGCCACGCCGGGCGGTACTGGCCCATGACGTTGATGTAGGTGTTGGCCGAGATCTCCTCGGCCAGGAAGCGCACGATGGTCTCAGTCCCGGCGATACCCTCTGGCAGCACTAGGTGACGCACCAGCAGCCCGCGCGTGGCGATACCCTCGTCGTCAAACTGCAGATCACCCACCTGGCGGTGCATCTCGCGCACGGTAGCCTGGTTGTGCGCCGGATAGTCGGGGATTTTCGAGTAGCGTTGGGCCAGGACGGGATCGGCGTATTTCATGTCTGGCATGTAGATGTCAATGATGCCGTCCAGCAGGCGCAGCCCGGCCAGCGAATCGTAGCCGCCGGTGTTATAGACGAGCGGGATGCTCAGCCCGGCTTCGGCGGCGAGGTACACGGCGGCGATGATCGGCGGGATGACGTGGCTGGGCGAGACGAAGTTGATGTTGTGGCAGCCCACCGCCTGCAGCCGCAGCATGATCTCGGCCAGCTCCTCGACGCTGGTGATGCGCCCCTCCCCTTCCTGGCTGATCTCGTAGTTCTGGCAGAACTGGCAGCGCAGGTTGCACAGGGCGAAGAAGATGGTACCGGAGCCGTGCACGCCGGTCAGCGGGTCTTCCTCGCCCATGTGCGGGAAGGCGCTGCTGACAATGGCCTCCGCCCCCGTGCGGCAGAAGCCGATCTTCTGCGTGCGATCCACGTGGCAGGCCCAGGCACACAGGTCGCAGTCCTTCAACGCGGCCTGCGCCGCGCGAACGCGGTCGGGGAAGCCGCCCTCACGCAGCAGGCGGCGGTAGGCAGGTTCGGGGCGGGGCATGGGCTGTTCCTCGTGCTGGCGTGCCCTACCCCGCATTGTAGCATAGGTTGAAAGTTTGCTGCCCCCCTCAAGTGGGTATAATTGCCTTGAGGCAGTCCGTCCGGCCCTGACGAGCGACATATCACCAATGCCTGAAGCGTATCAGTCAAAGCTAGCTTCGCTGCTTTCGAGCGACCTGGACTTTCACAGCGGTTCAAGCCGGGAGTATACGCACGATCTGCACGCTTTTCCGGCCAAGTTTCCGCCTCAACTGCCGCGCAAGTTCATTGATGGCCTGACTCAGCCCGGCGATGTGGTGCTCGATCCGATGGTGGGATCGGGCACCACACTGCTGGAGGCGGTGCTGGCCGGTCGCTGCGCGGTCGGGTTCGATATTGATCCGTTGGCGTTGCGCCTGTGTAACGCGAAGACAACCTCTGTCGCCCCGCTAGACGCTGCCCAGGCGGGATTGCTGATGCTCAGAAGAGCAAAGCTGGCCGCCTCTGAATCCAGCGATGAGTTGCAGGCAGAGCTTGCCGGGCGCTTTGATGCCAAAACCCAGGAGTTCGTAGACTATTGGTTTGCGCCAGAGGCGCAGCTTGAGTTGCTGGCTCTCTTAAAGCAGATTGAAGCCCTGCCAGAAGGCGGCGTGCGCAGTTTTCTGGAGCTGGCGTTTTCGTCCGTCATTATCACGAAATCGGGGGGCGTTTCCCTGGCGCTCGACCTGGCTCACACGCGCCCCCACCGTGCCAAAGACAAGCCGTACCGGTCGCCGATCAAGGAATTCGAGAAGCGCCTGAAACAGAACCTGACCAGCCTGGCGGCCCTTCCAGCCGCTCGGCCCCTGGTTGTGCTGGGCTGTGGCAATGCCCAGAGCCTGCCGCTCAAGAGTAACTCGGTAGACCTGGTGGTTACTTCGCCGCCATATCCCGCCAACGCCATAGATTACATGCGGGCGCACAAATTCTCGCTCGTCTGGATGGGCTATCCGATAGATGTGCTGTCCCAGTATCGCAGGCGGTACATCGGGAGCGAGGCCCTGGATGGCACCAGGACGAAGGAATTGCCCTCCACGACTGCTGGAATCATCCAGGCTATCGCCGCCAGAGATCGCGCTAAAGGGGCCGGGTTGCACCGCTACTATTCCGAAATGGCGCGGGTGCTCGGCGAAATGATCCGCGTCCTCAGACCCGGACGAGCCGCTATCCTGGTTGTGGGCAGTTCGATCATTCGGGGCATAGATACGCGCACCTATGATTGCCTGGCGGAAATCGGGCAGCAGGTCGGCTTTGAGATTGCGCATATTGGCGTGCGCAACCTGGATCGTGACCGGCGCATGATGCCGGCGCGTCGAGGGCAGGAACGAAACTCCCCGATCGAAAACAGAATGCACCGGGAATGTGTGATCGGCTTTTATAAACCTAAGGGACCTCAATGAGAGTGGCTGAGCAACAGACTTCCGAAGTCTGCGGGACTTCGGAAGTCTTGGGCGAAATGGGCTGTTCCTCGTGCTGGCGTGCCCTACCCCGCATTGTAGCATAGGTTTTGCCGCGCCGAGTCTACGCCCCCGTCCCCCACAGCCGGGCCGTGCCGTCGTGCGAGGCGGTGGCCAGCAGCATCCCGTCCGCGCTGAAGGCCACGCCGGTCAGGCCGCCGTCGTGGGCGTGCAGGGCGCGCAGGGCGCGCGTGCTCTTCCCCGCACGGATCGTCGCCACCTTCCACAGCCGCAGGCCGCCATCCAGCGAAGCCGCCACCAGCAGCGACCCGTCCGGGCTGAAGGCGACGCCGCGCACGCAGTTGGCGTTGTAGTCGGCGTAGGTCACGCGGGCCAGCTCGTCGCCGGAGGCCGCGTCGAGCAGGGCCAGCCCGCCATCGGTGAAGCCAACCGCCAGCAGCGTCCCGTCCGGGCTGAAGGCCAGGCAGCACCCCTCAGCGGGCAGGGCGTGCTCCAGCCGCACCCCCTGGCGCGGCCCATCCCACACGCGGACGCGCTCCCCGCCCGCGATCTCGGCCAGCGTCGCCCCGTCCTGGCTGGCGACGAAGACCAACGGCCCGGCCCCCTGATGACCCGCATCAGCAATCGGGCGGCGCGCCCCCACATCCCAGGCGCGCAGCGCGCCGTCGTCGCCGGCGGAGAGGAGCCGCTCGCCCGCGCCCTGCCAGGCGAGGTTCGTGACGCGCTCGCTGTGCCCGCGCAGCGCCGTCACGCAAAAGCGGCGCTGCACATCCCACAGGCGCACCGTGCGGTCGTCCGACGCCGAAGCGAGCAGCGCTCCGTCCGGGCTGAAAGCGACGGCATTGACCGGCTTCTCGTGGCCGATCAGGGCGCGGATGCGCGTCCGCTGGCCCGTGGGCCACAGGCGCACGGTCTTGTCGTCGGAGCCGGTGGCAAGCAGCGACCCGTCCGGGCTGAAAGCGACGGCGCGCACGCTGTCGCGGTGAGCGGATAGCTCGCGCAGGGCGACGACCTGGCGCGCGCTGCTCACCGTGATCGCGCCGGGCGCGGACGGGGGGGCGGGTGCGGGGAGCGCCTCGCCGAACAGCCGGGCGCACAATTGACCGAGCGCCGTCTCGTAGCTCTGGCGGTGAAAGTCCACGTACTGGATGCGGCGCAGTTGGAAGTGCAGCTTGGGGACGGGCCGCCACAGTACGGGCAGGATCGTCTTGCTCTCGTCGCGGACATACTGCCACTCGTCCTCGACGTTCTTGGAGGTCATGGAGTCCGGGGAGATGATCAGCACCAGCGCGTCGCAGGTGTCGAGGCCCTGCTGGATGGCGGTGCTCCAGTTAGCGCCGGGGGGAATGTCGTCCACGTCAATCCATACCTCGACCCCCAGTCGGTCGAGGTCGGTAGCCAGGCGGCGGGCGAAGCCTTCGTCCACGCGGCTGTAGCTGATGAAGACGCGGGTCATGGGCGGGTTTCCGGGTACGGGTAATGGAAACGCACAGTGTCGCCTGCTGATCGTGCCACAGAAACCGATCCGGGACAATGGGGAAACGCGAGTAGCGCCCAGGGTTAACGAGCGAAATCTCGCGCTGCGAACACAACGAAACGTCGGAAGTTGCGCTGGCTCCTGGCGTGTGAGAGGTGGAGAGAAACCCTTCAGAGCAGTTCGACGAATTCCTCGACCGTCAGCCCGGCGTCTTTGATGATCTTTCGCAACAAGCCGTGCTTGAGCGTTCGGTGGTTGGGGACCACGATCTGAGCATATGGATCACCTCGCTGGACGATGAGATGGCTGCCGGTCTGCCGCCGAACAGTGAAGCCGACCTTCTCCAGTGCCCTGACGCACTGGCGTCCTGACACAGAGGGTAAGCGGCTCATATCACCATCATCACTCGATCCAGCTTGTCTTCGGGGACGGGCCTTCCCTCTTCTTCCAGGAGTTCGATATACAGGGCGATGGCCTCTTTGATATTGGCGATGGCCTCATCCAGTGTCTCCCCCTGACTGTAGCAGCCCGGCAAGCTGGGACACTCGACGATGTAGCCACCCTCTTCAGCCGAGAGGATCACGATCTGGCGCATAGGCGGACACTCCTTGCTGGCTGTGTTGATCAGAGCATAGCACGGGACCAGACGAGGGTCAATGCGTGTTGGCTGGCGCTCGCTACTCCCACTCAATCGTGGCGGGCGGCTTGCTGGTGATGTCGTAGAGCACGCGGTTGACGCCGCGCACCTCGTTGACGATGCGGCTGCTGACGCGGGCCAACAGGTCGGGGGCCAGCCGCGCCCAGTCCGCCGTCATGAAGTCGGTCGTCGTCACCGCGCGCAGGACGATCACCTCGTCGTAGGTGCGCTTGTCGCCCATCACCCCGACGCTGCGCACCGGCAGCAGCACGGCGAATGCCTGGGCCGTGCCCTCGCGCAGCAGCCCGGCCTGGCGCAGCTCGTCGGTGAAGATGTGATCGGCGGCGCGCAGAATCTCCAGCCGCTCCCACGTCACCTCGCCGACGCAGCGCACGCCCAGCCCCGGCCCAGGGAACGGCTGCCGCCACACGATCTCGTCGGGGATGCTCAGCCGCGCCCCCACCTGGCGCACCTCGTCCTTGAACAGGTCGCGCAGCGGCTCGACCAGCCGCTCCTTCAGGCGGTCGGGCAGCCCGCCGACGTTGTGGTGCGACTTGATGCGCCGTGCGCCGGGCCGCCCCGTGCCCGCGCTCTCGATCACGTCGGGGTAGATGGTGCCCTGGGCCAGCCAGTCGAGCGCGCCCAGGCGACTCGCCTCGCGCTCGAAGACCTCGGCGAAGGTCCGCCCGATGATCTGGCGTTTATCTTCCGGCTCGTTCACGCCGCGCAGCGCGTCGAGGAACTCCTCGGTGGCGTCCACAGCGACCATGTTCTGCCAGCCCAGCCGCTGGCCCAGCGCGATCACAGCGTCCGCCTCGCCCTGGCGCAGCATCCCATGGTTGACGAAGACGGGCACAAGCTGCTCGCCCACTGCCCGGTGAATCAGCTCGCCCGCCACCGACGAATCCACGCCGCCGCTCATACCCAGCAGCACGCGCCCGCCGCCGACCTGGGCGCGGATGCTCTCCACACTGGCCGCGATGAAGTTCTCCGGCGTCCAGTCGGTGGCCGCGCCGCACACGCCGATCACGAAATTGCGCAGGATGTCGCGCCCGTGCGCCGTGTGCTGCACCTCCGGGTGGAACTGTACGCCGAACAGGCGACGCTCCTCGTGGGCGATGGCCGCGAAGGGCGCGTTGGGCGTGGAGGCGATGGCGGCGAATCCATCGGGCGGGCGCTCCAGGCGGTCGCCGTGACTCATCCACACGGTCTGCTCGGCGTCCAGCCCGGAGAACAGGCCCCCCGCCGCGCGCACGGTGACGGTCGCCATGCCGTACTCGCGCTGCGGCGACGCGGCGACCTGCCCGCCGAACTGCTGCGTGAGAAGCTGCATCCCGTAGCAGATGCCCAGCACGGGCCGCCCGCTGGCCAGCACCCAGTCGGGCAGGGTCGGCGCGCCCGGCTCGTAGACGCCCGCCGGCCCGCCGGAGAGGATCACCCCGCGAAAGGCGGGCGCGGCGGCCTGAGCGTCGGCGGCGCTGGCATCGTAGGGGACGAGGGCGGCGAAGACGCCCAGCTCGCGCACGCGGCGGGCGATCAGTTGGGCGGTCTGCGAGCCGTAGTCGAGGATGACGATGCCACCGTCCTTGAGGGCCATTGGCTAAATCTCCACGCCGCGCGGCGGGTCGTCGGCGAACTCGATGTGGTGTTCGTCCAGGTGAGTGATAGTCACCAGAGCATCCACAGGCGCGCCGTACTTGCGCTCCAGCGTCTCGCGCCCGCCCTCGAACGCCTTCTCCACGATGGCGACGATACCCACCAGCGTGCAGCGCGCCTCGCCGACCATGCGCGCCAGGGCGAACAGCGTCTTGCCGGAAGCCAGGAAGTCGTCCACGATCAGCACGCGCTCGCCCGGCGGCAGGTACTCGGCAGCGACCATCAGGTTGATCTCGCCGCCTTTGGTGTGGCTGGGCGCGGTCTCCAGGAAGATGGGGCCGTACATGGTGACCGGCTTGTGCTTGCGCGCGTAGACGATGGGGATGTCGAGGGCCAGCGCCGCCATCAACGCCGGGGCGATGCCCGACACTTCGGCGGTGAGGATGCGCGTCGGCCTGGCGTCGCGGTAGCGCCGCGCGATCTCTTCGCCCATCGCCTGGATCAGTTTGGGGTCCATCTGGTGGTTGAGGATGCTGTCAATCTTGAGGATGCCGTCGCCGAGGTACTTGCCCTCGGCCCGAATCTTGTCCTTGAGCGCCTGCATGGTGTGTTCTCCCCCGCGCGGTCTCATTGCCTGACCATCGTCCACTGCATTGTACCCCATCAACGCAACAAGGGGCGCTCCGCCCCCTGTTGAGACTATCCAAATGGCTGCCCGATCCGGCCCCGTGCCAGCGTCGCTCGGCTGTCTACCCGCTGCGCATCACCGGAAAGGCAATGTCGGTCTTCAGGTCTTG
>CAYNHD010000025.1:0-19659 GCA_964396775.1 uncultured Thermoflexus sp.
ATAGGGGCATTCTGACGATTGCCCAACAACTTGTTCGTGGACCCAACAATCTATTCCACGTTCAAATCGCGGCAGGCGTATGCTACAATAGCCGGATGAGCCGTCAAGAGAGAGACATCACTGCCGCATGAACCAGAATACGCGACCCTACCGTTATTACGATCTGATCATGGCGCTGTTCGTCACCGTGTTGCTGATCAGCAACCTGCTCAGCAGCGCCAAGATCATTGATCTGAAGATGTCCCTGGGGCCGGTCGCGCTCGCCTTCGACGCGGGCACGCTGGTCTTCCCCATCAGCTATATCTTCGGCGACGTGCTCACCGAAGTCTACGGCTACCGGCGCTCGCGGCGCGTGATCTGGGCGGGCTTTGGGGCCAATGCGCTGATGGGCCTCTTCGTCTGGTTTGCGGGCATTCTGCCAGGCGAGAGCGAATGGATGGATTACGCCGGGCAGGACGCCTACGACGCCATCCTGGGCGGCGTCAGCGGGCTGATCGTGGCCAGCCTCATCGCCTACTTTCTGGGCGAGTTCTCCAACAGCTACGTGCTGGCCAAGATGAAGCTCTGGACGGGCGGGCGCTTACTGTGGACGCGCACCATCGGCAGCACGCTGGTCGGGCAGGCGGTGGACACGACGGCGTTCATGCTCATTGCCACCGCGCTGGGCGTCTTCCCGCCGGAGATTCTGCTCTCGCTGATCGTCACCAACTACATCCTGAAAGTGGGCTTCGAGGCGATTCTGACGCCGCTGACCTACCGCGTGGTGAACGCGCTCAAGGCCGCTGAGAACGAAGACTACTTCGACCGTTACACGGACTTCAACCCGTTCAAGCTCAGCGTCTGAGGGCGGGATGGAATTGCGAATTGCGGATTGCGAATTGCGAAATCAAAAAATCCGCAATCCATAGACGACAAGCAGTAGAACGGGGCGGCGAGGGGAATTCAAAATCCGCAATTCGCAATCCGAAATCCATAGGCGACGAGCAGTAGAACGGGGCGGCGAGGGGAATTCAAAATCCGCAATCCGCAATTCGCAATCCGCAATCAAGAGGGCCATGCTCTACCTCGTCGCAACACCAATTGGCAATCTGGGCGACATCACCCTGCGCGCGCTGGAAACGCTGCGCGCCGTTGACCTGATCGCCGCCGAAGACACGCGCAAGACCGGTCTGCTGCTCAAGCATTTCGACATTCACAAGCCGCAGATCGCCTTCTTCGAGCACAACGAGGCGCGCGCCGGCCCGCGCATTCTGGAAGCGTTGCGGGCCGGGCAGGCGGTGGCGTTGGTCACCAACGCGGGCACGCCCGGCATCTCTGATCCTGGCTTCACCCTGGTGCGCGACGCCATCGCCGCGGGCATCCCCGTGACCATGATCCCCGGCCCGACGGCGCTGATCATGGCCGTGGTGCTCTCCGGCCTGCCCGCGCATTCGTTCACCTTCCGCGGGTTCCCGCCGCGCAAGAGCGGCCCGCGTCGCCGCTTCCTGGCCGTGGATCAGGACTCGCCGCACACACTGATCTTCTACGAAAGCCCCTACCGGCTGGTGAAGTTCCTGGAAGATGCCCTGGCCGTCTACGGAGATCGCCCTGCCGCCGTCACCAACGACCTGACCAAGCTCTTCGAGACGGTACACCGGGGGCGGCTGTCGGAACTGCTGGCGTACTTCCGCCAGAATGAGCCGCGCGGCGAATACACGGTGGTCATCGCGGGCAAAGAGACGGCGGACACTGTGCCGCCAGAGGATGACGGCGAGGAGGACGGCTAGTGAGCGTTGCGAGTCTGGCCCTGCCGCACGGCCAATTGCCGCTGCCCGCCTTCTTGCCAGATGCCACGCGCGGCGTGGTGCGCGCCGTAGACAGCGCCGATCTGGAAGGTGCGGGCGTGACGGCGCTGGTGATGAACACCTATCATCTGATGCAGCGCCCCGGCTCCTCGACGATCAAAGCGCTTGGCGGGCTGCACCGCATGGCTGCCTGGCCGCGCCCGATCATGACCGACTCCGGCGGTTTCCAGATTTATTCGCTCATCCGCCAGAATCCAAAGTATGGACGGCTGAGCGACAAGGGCGCGGTCTTCACACCGGACGGCAGCGATCGTAAGATCACCCTGACGCCGGAGAAGAGCATCCAACTGCAGATGAGTTACGGCGCGGATATCCTGGTCTGCCTGGACGACTGCACGCACGCCGACGATCCGCTAGACGAGCAACGCCGCTCGGTGCGCCGCACGGTTTCCTGGGCGCGCCGCGCCAAAGCCGAATACCTGCGCCTGATCGAGCAGAAAAGGCTGGCCGAGGGCGAGCGCCCCTTGCTCTTCGCTGTGATTCAGGGTGGCGGCAGCGTAGAATTGCGCCGCGAGTGTGCCGACGAACTGCTGGCCATCGGCTTCGACGGTTACGGCTACGGCGGCTGGCCGCTCGACGCCGACGGCAACCTGCTGACCGACATGCTCGCCCTGACGCGCGAACTGGTGCCGCTCCAGTTTCCTGTGCACGCGCTGGGCGTCGGACATCCGGCCAACGTGGTCGCCTGCGCGCGCCTGGGCTATGCCCTCTTCGATAGCGCCATGCCCACCCGTGACGCCCGCAACGGGCGGCTGTACGTCTTCAGGGGGGAACAGACAGGCGCGTTGGAGGCGGGCGGCGCGTGGTTTTCTTACGTGTACGTGGGCGACGAGCGGCACATCAAGGCCGCCGACCCCGTCTCGCTACACTGTGACTGCGCGACCTGTCGGCGCTACGCGCTGGGCTACCTGCACCATCTCTACAAGATCGGCGATGCACTCTACCCCCGCCTGGCGACCATTCACAACCTGCGCTTCATGACCCGTCTGATGAGCCTGCTGGGGAGCGGCGACCATGCCTCAGCTTGACGATGACCCACTCGACCGGCTGGTGCTGGCGGTGCGCAGCAGCCCCAAATACGGGGGCGTCAGCGCAGACTTCGTACGGCGCATCGGCGCGGCGGAACTGAGCAAGCGCCGCTCGCTCAAAGAGGCGGTCAAGGCGACCAAGAACAAGCTGCATCAGGTCGGGGGAGCCTACCTGGACGCCGCGCAGGATTACCCGTGCTGGCTGGCGACCCTGCGGGAAGCCGCCGCCCAGGGCGACTCGTCCCTGCGCGACGCCTGCCGGGCCGTCATGGCCCATCATGCCTCGACGCGCGAGCGCCTGCCCATCCTGGAAACCTTCTTCGCCGAGACGCTGGCGGGCATCGCGCCGGTGCGGTCGGTGCTGGACGTGGCCTGCGGCCTGAACCCGCTGGCCCTCCCCTGGATGCCGCTGGCCCCCGGCGCGACGTACCTGGCCTGCGACATCTACCAGGATATGATGGACTTCGTTGGCGCATTTCTGGCGCTGGCGGGCGCGGACGGGCGCGCCTTCGTGTGCGATGTAGTCCACGAGCCGCCAGCGGAGCGCGTGCACCTGGCGTTGATCCTCAAGACGATTCCCTGCCTGGAACAGGTGGACAAATCCGCCGGGCTGCGCCTGCTGGACGCGGTGCGCGCTGACTACGCGCTGGTGTCGTTCCCGGCGCGCAGCCTGGGTGGGCGCGACAAGGGCATGATCGCGCACTACGAGGCGCGGCTGCGCGCGCTGCTGGCCGAGCGGCGCTGGCCGGCCCAGCGCTTCGAGTTCGAGACAGAACTGGCGTTCCTGGTGGATAAGCGCGGGTAGAGAGAAGTGAGCAAGACGACAATGGCCGCGAGCCTTTTTGCCAGCCGTGATAGACCTCACCCCCTGCCTCGCTTCGCTCGGCTCGCCCCCTCTTCGCCGGCGGAGAGGGGGCAACGAGGCGCGTTAGCGCCGAGTGGGGGTGAGGTGATTCGGCGCGCGGCTTTTGCGGGGCAGGACGCACCATGAGCAAACACCCGCCGGACGTTGAGGCCATCGTCGCCGAGATCGCGCGCAACAAGAAATACCGCGCCATCGGCGTCACGGAGAGCACCATCCGCGACATCGTGCTCAGCGAGCTGGCCCGCCAGCCCAACGCGAAGGCTGCCGTGCAGTCGGCGCGCAAGAAGCTGCACGAGGTGATGGCCCTCTACCTGGGCGACCCGGACTACGACGCGGCGCGCGCCCAGTTGGAGGCCGCCTACGCGACGGGCGACACGGCGACAGTCCGCGCGGCCTGCGCCGCCATCATGCGCGAGCACGACTCCACGCGCGAGCGCCTGCCGCTGCTGGAGAGCTTCTATCCGCGCATCTTCGCCGTGACCGGCATCCCGCAGACGCTGCTCGACATCGCCTGCGCGCTGAACCCGCTGGCCATCCCCTGGATGGGCCTGCCGCCCGGCGCGCGCTTCTTCGCCTACGACATTCACCGCCAGCGTGTGGACTTCCTCAACGTCTTTCTGGCGCTGACCGGGCTGGGTGGCGCAGCCCTTGAGCGGGATATTTTGGTGGACTACCCGCGCGAGTCCGGCGACGCGGCCCTGCTGCTCAAGGAGATTCACCGCATGGAGAAGCGACGGCGTGGGATCGTGCTGCCGCTGCTGGACGCGCTGGACGTGCGCTGGATCGTGCTCTCCTCGCCGACGCGCAGCCGCACCGGTCGCCACACGGTCATAGACGCCTACCACGAGCAGGTTTATGGCATTCTGGCCGCGCGACCCTGGCCGGTGACCGAGATCGAGTTCGCCAACGAGCTGGTCTATTGCATCGCCAAAGCGCCATGAGCCACGTTCCTGACAATCTCCGCGCTCGCCTGGATCGTTACCGGCAGTTACTCCCCTCCGGCGAGATGGCCCGGCTGGAGGCGACCCTGGCCCAGCCTCTCCCGCCTGCGCTGCGCGTCAACACGCTGAAGATCGGCGTGGACGAGGCACAGCAGACGTGGCCCGTCTGGTACGGCTGGGAGGTGCAGCCGGTGCCCTTCTGCCCGGCGGGCTGGCAAATTCTGCGCCAGGAACAGCCCATCGGCGGGACATTGGAGCACGAGATGGGCTGCTACTACGTGCAGGACGCCGCCTCGATGTTGCCCGCCGAGCTATTCACCGCGCACGACGCCCCGCTGATCCTCGACCTGGCCGCTGCCCCCGGCGGCAAGGCGACGCACCTGGCCAGCCGCTACGCCGATCGGGGCGTCATCCTGGCCAATGACAGCAGTGCCGCGCGCATCACCGCGCTGCGCTCCAACCTGCAAACATGGGGCGTCTTCGGCGTGCTGGTCACCAACTTCCCCGGCGAGCGGTTCGGGCGCTGGTTCCCGGAGACGTTCGACCGCGTGCTGCTCGACGCGCCATGCAGCGGCGAGGCGCTGCGCCCGGCGAGCGGCGGGCGGACACGTTATGTGAGCGAGCGCGAGCGGGCGGCGCTCTGCCAGCGCCAGGACGCCCTGCTGCTCAGCGCGTTCCTGGCGGCGCGGCCCGGCGGGGAGATTGTCTACGCGACGTGCACGCTGGCCCCCGAAGAAGACGAGGCCATCCTCGACGGGCTGCTGCGGCGCTTCCCAGGCGCGGTGACGGTGGAAGCGGTCGAGCACGCGCCGAACGCGCCTGGCCTGGAGACGAACGGCGTGCGCGTCTTCAATCCGGCGGTGCGGCGGGCGATCCGTCTGTGGCCGCACTACTACCAGACCTCTGGCTTCTTCGCGGCGCGGCTGCGCAAGCTGGAGTCGGTGCCGGTTGAACCGGACGAGCGCCCCGTCCGCCCCTGGGCGACGACGGGGATGACCGCCCTGAGCCGCGCCGAAGCTGTCCGTCTGTACGCGGACTGGCGGGCACTCTACAGCTTCGACCTGGGCGCTGTGCTTGACGACCTGGGGCTGACGCTCTGGGCGCGCGAGCGGCTGCTCTTCGCCGTGCCGGAGCGGTTGGTCGCCCTGTTTGGCGATGTGCCGCACGCGGCGGCGGGATTGCTGGCCGGGCACGAACTGGACGGGCAGATCGTCCCCTCGCACGAGGTGGTCACGCGCTTCGAGCGCGTCTTCAGCGACGCGCGCGTGACGCTGGACGAGGCGCAGGTCGCCCTGTGGCGGCAGGGGCGCGACCTGCGCCCCGCCCCTGCGACGGACTACGCGGCGGGGACGGTGGTTTTGCTGCAAGACGGGCGCGGGCGCTTCCTGGGGCGGGGACGGCTGCTGGGCGACCGGCTGCGCAACCTGCTGCCCCGGCGTATCACGGGCGCGCCGTAGCCGGGAGAGAGACCGATGCACCGCTTCTTCATCCCGCCGGACTGGATTCGCGGCGAAACCGTATGGCTGGGCGACGACGTGGCCCACCAACTGCGCCATGTGCTGCGCCTGCGTCCCGGCGCGCGGGTCGTCGTGCTGGACGACCGCGGCTGGGAATATGAGGTCCAGCTGGTGGCAGTGGAGCGCCAGGAGGCACGCGGCAACATCCTGGCGCGGCGTCCGGCGAGCGGCGAGCCGCCCGTCCAATTGACGCTGGCCCAGGCGGTGCTCAAGAAGGACAACTTCGAGTGGGTGCTGCAAAAAGGGACGGAGATCGGCGTGGCGCGCTTCGTGCCGCTGATCACGGCGCGCACGGTCGCCGCCGGGGATGATGGCGTCAGCACGGCCAAGCAGGAGCGTTGGGCGCGCATCGTGCGCGAGGCGGCGGAGCAATCGCGGCGGGGGGCGCTGCCGGTCGTGGATGCGCCGTTGGCGTTGGGCGCTGCCCTGGATAGCCTGAGCGCCGACCTGACGCTCATCGCCTGGGAAGAGGAGCGGGCGACCAGCCTGCGCGAGGCCGTCGCGCCGCTGCGCGCCGCAGACGCGCCGCAGGTGACGGTCTTCGTCGGGCCGGAGGGGGGCTTCACCGCCGACGAGGTGGCGCAGGCACAGGCGCGCGGTGCGGTGCCGGTGACGCTGGGGGCGCGCATCCTGCGGGCGGAGACGGCGGCAACGGCAGCCGCCTTGCTGGTGTTCTACGAACTCGGCGCGCTCGACCCGACTTAACGTTTTATTCACCCTTGCCGCCCGAATTCGGGTGTATGCTGAGTCATATACAGAGCGCGCTGTGTAGGGGTGGGTTCCGAAACCTGCCCCTACAAGACCCGTTCTGCCCCAAATCCAAAGGGGAGATACGCCCTCCCGTGCACAGGATTTGTGCAAAATCCGTGCACGGCCTATACTGGAGCATGATCCAACAACGCCTTTTGAAGCAATGCCCGTTGGACAAATTGAGCCTAACGCCGCTGTTCTCCATGACACATGTCACTGGTGAGCGGGGCGTAGGCGAACTATTCTGATAAGAATGAGTTTGGGGCCGCCGTCCCGACAGGTGATTTCATCTTAGCCATGTGCCGTAAGCTGCCACTTGCCGCAAGAGCCTACTGCTGGGCGCTGGGGATCGGCTGCGCGCTGCTGCTGGTCGCGCTGCTGACGCTGGCCCATGCCGGGCGCGCCGCTGATCGCGCACCGGCGCAGGAATCCTACGCGCGCGTCCTGGATGCGGTGACCAGGCTTGGCGGCTGCCCGACCTGCCACACGGCCCCTGCTTCTCAAGAGTCAGGGGCTGCCCGCGCGGTGCTGGTGAGCGCCCCCGTGCACCAGGCCATCGAGCTACCGGATGCCCGGCCCGCTGCCGCCGAGACTCAGGCGGCGCAGGTCAACGAGCGCCTGGTCGCAGTGGGGCAGCGCCTGCTCGACGCCCTGCCGTCCGGCGATGCGCGGGCCGAGCAGGCCGCCGAGAACTATCTGGCAGTTGTGGAAGACATCAGCGCGGACAACAGTCCGGCGGCGCTGCTGACCGCGTTGGAGCGGCTGGAGCAGTTGGAGGGCATCCTGCGCGTGTTGGAGCGCGAAGCCAGGGCGACCGCCTTCTGGCGGGCGAGCGAGCCGTCAGCGGCGTCTGCCGGGGCCGCAACCGTCGCCCTGACCAGCGCGCCGCCTGTGGCTGTCCTCACCGGTGTGGGGTTTGTGCTGCTTGCCGCAGCAGGGGCCGGCGGGCTGCGCGCATCCGGCACTGCTGAGTCCGTTCCGGCGCAGGTTGCTTTCGCGTTCTCGCGTCGCGGTCCCCCGGCGACGACCGCGCTTCCCGATTCGGTGCAGAGAGAAGATTGCCGCCTCTGAGCGTGCAATCTTCTTTTTGTTGTAAGGCAGGTGTTGGGTTACACGCGCAACGGCTCAGACGTGAGCAAAATTCACGAGAGAGGAGCATTCTATGTCGAGAAAACTGTTGTTAGCTCTTGGGTTTGCGCTGCTACTGGCAGCGGCAGCCGTCGCCTTGATGCAGGGGCCGTCCAGACAGGCCCTGGCCCAGGGCGGCGACGAGCAATGTGACGGGGCGCCGTGCCCGGCCTGGATCGTGGAAGCCTGGTCCGGCTCGGCACACGCCGACGCAACGGCGGAAGCCTTCCGCCACTGGGATGGGGAAGATCCTCAAGAAATCCCCGTCACCTGCGCCAAGTGCCACAGCGAGGGCGGGCACCTGGACTTCCTCGGCGCGGACGGTTCGGCGGCGGGGATAGTAGACGCCCCGGCCCCGGTGGGCACGGTGGTCTCGTGTACGGTCTGCCACAACCCGGTTTCCGTCAGCAAAGTCTCTGTCGTGTTCCCCTCCGGTGTGGAGATCACCGGGTCGGACGCTTCGGTGCGCTGCATGGAGTGCCACCAGGGACTTGAGTCAACGGTGGGCGTGAACCAGGTCATTGCCGACTCCGGCCTCGGCCTCGACGAGTCCAGCCCTGACTTGCCCTTCCTCAACATCCACTACTTCGCCGCGGCTGCCAGCCTGTACGGCTCTGACGTACAGGGTAGCTACGAGTTCGAGGGCAAGGCATACATGCCCAAGTTCGAGCATGTGCCGGGCTACGATAGCTGCATCGGCTGCCACAATATGCATACGCTGGAAGTCAAGGTGAACGAGTGCTCGGTCTGCCATGACAACGTGGCCAGCGCCGAAGACCTCAGGGCCATCCGTATGCCGGGTTCGCTGGTGGACTACGACGGCGACGGCAGCATGGACGAGAGCATCTACGACGAACTGGAAGGCCTGCAGGCGCTGCTCTATCAGGCCATCCAGGCCTACGCCGGCGAGGTCGTCGGCACGCCCATTGTCTATGAGTCCCTCGCCTACCCGTACTTCTTCATTGACAGCAATGCCAATGGCTCTGTGGATGAGGGCGAAGCGGCCTTCCCGAACCGCTACAACGCCTTCACGCCGCGCCTGCTCCAGGCGGCCTACAACTTCCAGGCGTATGAGAAAGACCCTGGCGCGTTCGCTCACAATGGCAAGTACTACGCGCAGATTCTCTACGACTCAATCGCCACGCTGAACGAAGCCCTCGCCCAGCCGGTTGATCTGGCCCAGGCGCACCGCAACCCGCCCGGCCATTTCGACGGCACTGCCGAGGCGTTCCGTCACTGGGATGAAGATGGCGAGGTTCCCGGTACGTGCACCAAGTGCCACACCTCCGAGGGCCTGCCCTTCTTCATGGATCAGGGCGTGACGATCTCGTTCCCGCCGTCTACGTCGCTCGCCTGCTCGACCTGCCACACCAACTTCGAGGACTTCGCCCTGTTCGCGTCGGACGAAGTGACGTTCCCCAACGGGGCGACGCTGAGCTTCGGCGAGGGCGTGGCCTCCAACCTGTGCCTGAACTGCCACCAGGGACGCGAGTCAACGGTGTCGGTCAACGCGCACCTGGCGGCGGCGGGCGTCGGGGATGACGAAGTGTCCGATCAGATCCGCTTCCGCAACGTGCACTACTTTGCCGCTGGCGCGACGCTCTTCGGCCACGAGGCGCAGGGCGTGTACGAGTACGAGGGCAAGGAATACGCCGGGCGCTTCGCCCACGTGCCGGGCTTCGACACCTGCGCGAACTGCCACAGCCCCCACGCGCTGACCGTCCAGGAAACCGCGTGCACCGCCTGTCACGGCGAGTTCGAGGAACCTCAGGACATCCGCATGGCAGCCGGCGACTATGACGGGGATGGCGCGCAGGAAGGCGTCGGCGGTGAGGTGGCGACCATGCACGAGGCGCTGCTGGCGGCGATCCAGGCGTATGCTGCCGAAACCGTTGGCACACCCATCGCCTACAACTCGGCCCGCTACCCGTACTGGTTCGTGGACGCCAACGCCAACGGCGTCGCTGACGCGGACGAAGCGGACGGCTACGCGACGTGGACGCCGCGCCTGCTGCGCGCCGCCTACAACTACCAGTACGTGGCCAAGGACCCTGGCGCTTTTGCCCACAATGGCAAGTACGTGGCCCAGGTGCTCTACGACAGCCTGCTGGACGTTGGCGGCGAGGGTGCGGTCGCGGGCATGACGCGGCCCTAGCTCGTACCGAGCGATGAAGGGGGGGCGGGCGCGCCGCCCCTCCCCCTGGCCCCCTCCCCGGCCAAGCCGGGGGGGGGGCAAAACCAACCACCGGCGGTAAAAGTACCCCACACTAACATGGCTGGCGCGGGGGGTTTAGGGGGGGCGGCAGGGCGTATGGCAATAGGCCCCCGCGAGACGCCATAAAGTGTACTTTCGCACCGCCGGTGCTCTGTGAATTCGCCGACCACAGGCTATGCGCTGTGGTTTTTGCGCCTGCGCGTTGGCCTCACCCCCGCTCGACGCTCACGCGCCTCGCCGCCCCCTCTCCACGTCGTGGAGAGGGGGCAAGCCGGGCGCAGCGAGGCTGGGGGTGAGGCTTGCCTGCGGCGCTGCTCTCGCTGACGGCGATTGAATCTACCGCTCCAGGGAGACGTGAAGCATGGTTGAACGAATCCGCCGATTTTTCTTCCCCCCAGGCGAACGCTCGAAGGTGCGCCGCTACGGCCCGGTCCTGTTCGTCTTCGCGGTGCCCGTGTTCCTGCTGCTGGCCATTCCCCCGGCATGGGAGTACAGCAACACCGCCGACTTCTGCGGCAAGACGTGCCATACCATGCCCCCGGAATACAACACCTACCTGGTCTCGCCCCATGCCCGCGTCCCGTGTGTGGACTGCCACATCGGGCGCGACTGGATCGCCAAACAGGCGCTCCGCAAGACCGAACACGTGACCCTGCTCTACAAGACGGTGACCGGGGACTATGAGTACCCCATCCGGGTCAGCAGTATGCGCCCCGCCCGCGACACGTGCGAGCGCTGCCACTTCCCGGAGAAATTCAGCGATGACAGCCTGCGCGTCATCCACCGTTTTGACGACAGCGAAGAGAACGCGCCCTACGCCATTTACCTGCTGATGCACACCGGCGGCGGCAGTCAGCGCGAAGGGTTGGGGCGTGGCATTCACTGGCACATCGAGAACAAGATCGAGTACATCACCACCGACGCCGAGCATCAGGACATCCCCTGGGTGCGCGTCCAATATGCCGACGGCACTACCGATGAATACGTCTCGCTGGACGCGACCATAGACACGGACAACCTGGGCCAGTACACCCTGCACGAGATGGACTGCATCTCCTGCCACAACCGTATCTCGCACCTCATCCCGCCGCCGCGTACCCTGGTGGACACGGCCCTGCTGCGCGGTGACCTGCCGGCGGACCTGCCCTACATCCGCGCGCGCGCCGTCGAAGCGCTGGCGCTCACCGACGATGCGGCGTTCGAGCAGGCGCTCGCAGAGATGGAGACCTTCTACCAGGAGGAATACCCTGACCTGTATGAGGAGCGCCGCGCCGATGTAGACAGCGCCATCGCCCTCGTCGCCCAGCTTCACGCCGACAACACCTACAGCGAACAGGAGCTGAACTGGGAGACGCACCCCAACAACATCGGCCACCGCGACTCGGCGGGCTGCTTCCGCTGTCACGACGGCAAGCACTTCAACGCGGCGGGCGAGGCTGTGCGCCTGGAGTGCAACCTGTGCCATTCCATCCCGCAGATCGTGCGCCCCGGCGTGATCGAGCCGATGCTGCCGCTGGTGACCGGGCTGGAGCCAAGTTCGCACCTGGATTCCACGTGGATCGCGCGGCACCATGTCGAGCTAGACGAGACCTGCACCAACTGCCACACCACCGAGAACGCCGGCGGCACCACCGACACCAGCTTCTGCTCCAACAGCGGCTGTCACGGCGTGGACTGGCGCTACGCCGGCTTCGACGCGCCGTCGCTGGCCGCCGCGCTGGGCCTCGACCAGGGGCCAGAAGCGCCGCCGGTCGCGGCTCCTCCGCTGGCCGAGGGCGAGGCGATCACCTACCAGCAGCTTCAGCCCGTGCTAGAGCAGGCGTGCGGCCAGTGTCACGGGGCGGCGCCGATCAAGGGCCTGCGCGTGACCGACTACGAGAGCCTGCTGGCGGGGAGCGAGTCCGGGCCGGTGATCGTGCCGGGGTCGCCGGACGAGAGCCTGATTCTAAGCGTGCTGAAGGGCGGGCACTTCGCCAAGCTGAGCGACGAGCAGATGGCCCTGCTGGAGCAGTGGATCGCCGCCGGCGCGCCGCCGGGTGAGGCTCCACCGGAGGAAGCGGCGGGCCAAGCGGTCACTTATGCTGACATCGGCCCTGCGCTGACCGAGCAATGCGGCACCTGTCATGGGGCAGCGAAGACGAAAGGCCTGCAGGTGACCGACTACGAGAGCCTGCTGGCAGGGAGCGACTCCGGCCCGGTGATCGTGCCGGGGTCGCCGGACGAGAGCCTGATCCTGAGTGTGCTGAAGGGCGGGCACTTCGCCAAGCTGAGCGACGAGCAGATGGCCCTGCTTGAGCAGTGGATCGCCGCCGGCGCGCCGCCGGGTGAGGCTCCACCGGAGGAAGCGACGGGCGAAGCGGTGACCTATGATGCCATCGGTCCGGCGCTGACCGAGCAGTGCGGCACCTGTCATGGGGCAGCGAAGACGAAGGGCCTGCAGGTGACCGACTACGAGAGCCTGCTGGCAGGGAGCGACTCCGGCCCGGTGATCGTGCCGGGGTCGCCGGACGAGAGCCTGATCCTGAGTGTGCTGAAGGGCGGGCACTTCGCCAAGCTGAGCGACGAGCAGATGGCCCTGCTTGAGCAGTGGATCGCCGCCGGCGCGCCGCCGGGTGAGGCTGCCGCCCCCGCCGAAGAACCCGTCTCCCCTACCGCGACTCCCGAAGACGACGAGGGCTGATCGCGGGGAGACGGTTTGGCTTGTGCGCGGAATGCCTCTCCCCCTGGCCCCATCCCCGGCCAGGCCAGGGAGGGGGAAAACGTCCCATCCTGCGGTCAAAGTCCCCCTCTCTGGCTCGGCTGGAGAGGGGGATTTAGGGGCCGTTTGAAAGGGCCTGCAACCCCACCCTAAATCCCTCCCCGCAGGCGGGGAGGGACTTCAAGAGCAGTCCTTTCTCCCTTCCCTCGCTTGCGGGGGAAGGGCCGGGGAGGGGGTAAAGATACCTCTCAAACGGCCTCTTAGGGGGCGAGGCGTGTGTAGGAGCGTATGGCGATACGCCCCTGCGGGCGCAGGTACTCGGACGCCATGCGCCTGCGCGAGTTGTGCGAGATAACCAAGCGCGCCGCCGCCGGAGTCATTGACGAACGCCGCGCGCCATGCTACGCTCTGCAACAGCCTTAATCACCAGGGAGCAGAGGCGATGATCGCCAGTCGTGCACCCCACACCATGACCATCCTCACGATCACCATGACGACCGGCATGGGTACCATGACTGCCGGGCGCGCACTGCCGGCTGCTTCCGGGGCGAGGGGTGATTAGGGCGCGGTAGAAGTAGCATCATCCAGAGGAACCTCAAGCGCGGAGCAGGTCGGCTCCGCGCTTTTTGTGGTTGCGGCGCGCAGCGCCAGGAGGCGGGCTATGGCAACCCTGACCATGAAATTCGGCGGGACATCCGTCGGCAGCGCCGAGGCGATTGCCCAGGCAGTGGACATCGTTGCCGGGGCAGCGCGCGATCACCGCGTGCTGATGGTCTGCTCGGCGATGGGCGGCGTGACCAACCTGCTGATCGAGGGCGCGCAGACCGCCGCCGCCGGTGACGGCGCGCGTTACCTGGCCATCGCCCACACGCTGCGCCAGAAGCACGAGGCGGCCATCCGCGCGCTGCTGGCCTCGGACGTGGAGCGCATTGCCCTGCACGATGAGGTCGAGGCGCTCATTGATGAGTTCGAGACGCTGTGCTACGGCATCTACGTGCTGCGCGAGGCGTCGCCCAAAGCGATGGACAAGGTTAGCTCGCTGGGCGAGCGCATGTGCGTGCCCATTGTCTCGGCGCGGCTGCGCCAGTGTGGGGTGCCAAGCTGCTCGATCAGCGCCAGCCGCCTGATCATCACCGATGACCAGTTCCAGAACGCGGGCGTGCTCTTCGAGGAGTCCGAGGCCGCCGTGCGCCGCGAGCTGCTGCCGCTGCTCGACCAGGGGTTGGTGCCGGTGGTGACCGGCTTCATCGGCGCGACGCGCGACGGCGTGGTGACGACGCTGGGGCGCGGCGGCAGCGATTACAGCGCCGCCCTGCTGGGCGCGTATGTGGACAGCGCCGAGGTATGGATTTGGACGGACGTGGACGGCGTGATGACCACCGATCCGCGCCTGGCCCCGGACGCGCAGGTGATCCCTGTGCTGTCCTACGGCGAGGTGGGCGAGATGGCCTACTTCGGGGCGAAGGTGCTGCACGCCAAGACGGTGCAGCCGCTGGTCGAGCGCAACATCCCGGTGCGCGTCAAGAACACGTTCAACCCAGCGGCGGAGGGCACGCTGATCACCCGCGAAGAGCGCGCCGCGCCGGGCACAGTCAAGGCGGTGACCGCCATCCGCGACGTGAGCCTGGTCACCGTCGCCGGGCGCGGCATGATCGGCGTGCCAGGCATCGCCGCGCGGACGTTCTCCGCCGTGGCCAAGCGCCAGGCCAACGTGCTGATGATCGCCCAGTCGTCCAGCGAGCAGAGCATCTGCTTCGTGGTGCCCGAAGCCAAGAGTCGCGAGGTCGTGGCGGCGATCAAGGCCGAGCTAGAGATCGAGTTCGGTCGCCAGGACATTGACCGCGCCTGGGCCGACGACGATGTGGAGATCATCACCGTCGTGGGCGTGGGCATGCTGCGCCAGTCGGGGGTGGCGGCGCGCGTCTTTGGGGCGCTGGGCGAGGCGGGCGTGAATATCATCGCCATCGTGCACGGGGCCAGCGATTACTGCGTCTCGATGGTCGTGCGCGCGGACGACACCGAGCGGGCCGTGCGTGCCATCCACAAGCTGGCGGTGCTCAACGGCGGCGCGGCGGTGCGGTGAGGTGGCCCAGGCAAAGTCTAGAGGCGGACAGTGGCGCAGGAAGCGTGAAGATGGCGTCTGGTTTACCTCACCCCCAGTCTCACTTCGCTCGGCTTGCCCCCTCTCCATGCATGGAGAGAGGGCGGCGAGGCACGTTTGCGCCGAGCGGGGGTGAGGTCTGTAGGGGCGGGTTTGCAGACCCGTCCCCACAAGAACGCTTTGACCGGCGCAAGGTTCGTAGGGGCGTATTGCAATACGCCCCTACGGGACCGCTCCCTCAGCCGCCCGCGCCGCCGGGCGGCCAGGTGTCCGCGAGCGTTGTTCAGAGCGCATCAGCCCCGCCCCAACGCCCGCCAGCGCCGGTCGAGGTAGCCCCCCACCACGTCGGTCATCTGCTCGACCTCGACCAGGAACGAATCGTGACCGAACGGCGCTTCGACGCGCTGGTACTCGACGCTCCGCCCGGCCTCCTGGCACGCCTGGACAAGCTCCTGGCCCTGCCAGGCCGGGTACAGCCAGTCGCTGGAGAAGGTGACGACCAGGAAGGCCGCTTGCGCCCGTTCGAGCGCCGCGCGCAGCGAGCCGTAGTCCGCGCCGATGTCGAAGTAGTCAATGGCTTTGGTGATGACCAGGTAGCTGTTGGCGTCGAAGCGGCGCACGAATTTCTCGCCCTGGTAGGCCAGGTAGCTCTCGATGGCGAACTCCGGCCCGTTCAGCCTGTGGGACAGCGCCGCGCCGCCCTGCAAGCGCCGCCCGAACTTCTGCTCCATCGAGGTCTCGCTCATGTAGGTGATGTGGCCGATCATGCGCGCCAGGGCCAGCCCAGCCTCCGGGCGGGGACCGTCGTAGTAATCGCCGTTGTTCCAGTGAGGGTCGGCGTAAATGGCCTGGCGGCCCGTCTCGTTGAAGGCGATCTGCTGGGCGGTGGAGCGGTGCGTGCCGGCCAGGAAGAGCACCGTCTCGACGCGCTGCGGGTAGGCGACGGCCCATTGCAGCGCCTGCATCGCCCCCATGCTGCCCCCTGTCACCGCGAACAGGCGGGGGATGCCCAGCCGGTCGAGCAGGTGACGCTGCGCCTCGACCATGTCGGCGACGGTGACCAGCGGGAAGCGCGCCCCATAGGGCCGGCCATCCGGCGCGAGCGACGACGGGCCGGTGCTGCCCTGGCAGCCGCCGATCACGTTGGAGCACAGCACGAAGTAACGGTCCGTGTCGAACAGCTTGCCCGGCCCGATGGCCTCATCCCACCACCCCGGTTTCTCTTCGGGATCGTCGGTGTGCGTGCCGGCGGCGTGCGCGTCACCGGAGAGGGCGTGGCAAATCAGGATGACATTAGAGCGGTCGGCGTTGAGAGTCCCGTAGGTCTCATAGGCCAGGGTGAAGGCGGGCAGCGTCTCCCCGCCGCGCAGCCGCAGCGGGGTGTCGAAGTGGGCAAGCTGGCGCTGCACCCGGCCCACCGATCCGGGCCGCGCCCGGCGGCGACGGATGACGGTCGGCCCCCAGCGCGGGGCGGGCGTCGGCGTGGGGGATGGAGTCTGCAACTGGTACATGGCGCGCACCTCCTGCCCGCTCTACACGCCGCTAGCGGCGCGCGTTGTCACACCCTGGGCGGCGGCGAGCGCCTGATCGAGATCGGCCAGGATGTCCTCGATGTCCTCGATGCCGACAGCCAGCCGCACGTAGTCATCGGTGACGCCGGACGCCGCCTGCTCAGCGGGGCTGAGCTGCTGGTGCGTGGTCGTCGCCGGGTGGATGGCCAGCGAGCGCACATCGCCGACGTTGGCCAGGTGCGAGAACAGCTTGAGACTGTTGATGAAGGCGCGCCCGGCCTCCTTGCCGCCCTTGATCCCGAAGCCGAGCACCGCGCCAGCGCCTTGGGGCAGGTATTTCTGGGCACGGGCGTAGCTCTCGTGATCGGGCAGGCCGGGGTAATTAACCCAGGCCACCGCCGGGTGCTCGGCCAGATGGCGGGCGACGGCCAGCGTGTTGTCCACGTGGCGCTGCATGCGCAGGGCCAGCGTCTCCAGGCCGATCAGGTTGAGGAAGCTGTTGAAAGGCGACTGGCACGCGCCGAAGTCGCGCAGGCCGACGATGCGCGCCCGCCCGATGAACGCCGCCGGGCCGAGCGCGTCGGCCAGCACCAGATCATGGTAGGCGGGTTCCGGTTTCACCAGGCCGCTGTGCCGCCCGCTGGCCTTCCAGTCGAACCTGCCGCCGTCCACGATGGCCCCGCCGATGCTCAGCCCGTGCCCGCCAATCCACTTGGTGGTGGAGTGCACCACGATGTCCGCGCCGTGCTCAAAGGGGCGGCACAGGTAGGGCGTGGCGAAGGTGTTGTCGCACACCACCGGCAGGCCGTGCGCATGGGTGACCGCCGCGATGCCCTCGAAGTCGGGGATTTGCAGCTTGGGGTTGCCGATAGTCTCCAGGTAGATGAGGCGCGTCCGGTCGTTGATCAGCGCTTCGTAGGCCGCCGGATCGTTCTCACTGACGAAGCGGACGGTGATGCCCAGCCGCTTGAGGCTCTGCGAGAACAGGGTGTAGGTGCCGCCGTAGAGCGCGCTGCTGGCGATCACCTCGTCGCCGGCGTTGCACAGTGTGAAGAGGGTCAGTGTCTCTGCCGCCTGGCCCGATGCCGTCGCCAGCGCGCCGATGCCGCCTTCCAGGGCGGCCAGGCGCTGCTCGAAGACATCGTTGGTCGGGTTCATGATGCGCGTGTAGATGTTGCCCGGCTCTTGCAGGGCGAACAGCGCGGCGGCGTGATCGGTGTCGCGGAACTGGTAGGCGGTGGTCTGGTAGATGGGCACGGCCCGCGCGCCGGTGGTCGGGTCGGGCGAGTAGCCGGCGTGCAGGGCGCGGGTGTTGAAGCGATAGTCGTGCGGGTGTTTGCCGTTGTTGGCTGCCATGAATGTCCTCTCCTACGCGATTGCTGGCCTGTAAGCGGCGATGCGCGTAAGCAGCGTCCTCCCCTCGCCCCGCGAGAAAAGAAAAATCCTTCTCGCACGGTGAGAAGGATTTTGACGCAGACATTCGCTGGCAAACTCCTCCTCATCTTCCAGAATCCATTCTGCCGGAATTGGCACCATTCCCGCGCGCTTCTCAGAGTTCGCGCAGTCGGTTGCCGAGGTTTCACAGGGCCGGTCCCTCCACCTCTCTGGATAAGGGGGCAGTGCTGCTATGCGGTTGGTAACCTGGAGTAGAGCGTAGCATGGGCGAGGGGGTTTGTCAACCGATGTTGGAGAAATTCACCAAACGGGCCGCTGGACGGCTCGCCGCGCATCGGATACCGTAGACGCTCGCGCGCCGCATTAGAAAGGAAGAATGAGTCATGGCCCGGAATCGTCCCCCCATCAACGTCGCTGTGCTGGGCGCGACGGGCGCTGTCGGCCAGCGTTTCGTGCAGCTTTTGCAGGGGCACCCCTGGTTCCGCGTCGCCGAGCTTGTCGCCAGCGACCGCAGCGCCGGGCAACGCTACGGCGAAGCGGTGCGCTGGGTGCTGCCCGGCAACCCGCCCGCCGACCTGGCGGAGCGCGTTGTGCTGCCGCTGGACGCGGACGTGCAGTCGCCGCTCGTCTTCTCGGCGCTGCCCGCCGAGATCGCGCAGACGGTCGAGTGGCGGCTGGCCGAGACGGGGCACGTTGTCTGCTCCAACGCCAGCGCCTACCGCATGCACGAGCACGTGCCGATCCTGCTGCCGGAGATCAACGCGCCGCACGCCGCGCTGGTGCGCGTCCAGCGCCAGAAGTACGGTTGGGGGACGGGCGGGCTGGTCACCAACTCCAACTGCACCAGCGCGCCGGTGGCTATGGCCTTTGCCCCGCTACGCCCCTTCGGGATCGCTGCCGCCCAGTTAACCAGCCTGCAGGCGATCAGCGGCGGCGGCTACCCCGGTGTGCCCTCGCTCGACATCCTGGACAATGTGATCCCCTTCATCAACGGCGAAGAGCCGAAGCTGGAGGCCGAGCCGCGCAAGATGCTTGGCGCGCTGGACGGCGAGCGCATCGCCGACCTGGACTACGCCGCCAGCGCCACCTGCACGCGCGTGCCCGTGCTGGATGGGCACCTGGTCAGCGTGGCCGTGTGCTTCCGCGAGGCGGTGAGCGAGGCGCAGATCATCGCCGCCTGGGAGGGCTTTCGCGGGCCGGAGCCGGTGCCGTCGCTGCCCAGCGCGCCGCCCCAACCGGTGATCTACCACCGCGCGCCGGATCGCCCGCAGCCGCGCCGAGACCGCGACGTCGGGAACGGTATGGCGGCGGTCGTCGGACGGCTGCGCCCTTGCCCGGTCATCGGCGGCTGGAAGTTTCTGGCGCTGGCCCACAACACCGTGCGCGGCGCGGCGGGCTGCTCGATCCTCAACGCCGAGTTGCTCGTGGCCGAGGGCCTGGTGGGGTAGGAGCAAGAAGTCCTCAGTTTTCGGTCTTCAGTCTGGGGTCAGGGGATGTTGGCGGGTGTGCGGCGCGTGCGGCTGGTGGCGTAGGGGCGTATGGCGATACGCCCTTTGCGTCAACTTAAGCCTGGCTGTACGGGCCTCACCCCCTAAATCCCCCTCTCCAGCAGAGCTAGAGAGATACGGTGTTGGTTGTCAAGTAGGGAGCGGCACTGTGTGATGAG
>CAYNHD010000026.1:0-19626 GCA_964396775.1 uncultured Thermoflexus sp.
TCCAGCACGCGGGCACGTGTAACACCCTGACCCCACCCTGTAGTCCCTCCCCGCCAGCGGGGAGGGACGGGCTTCTCCCCTTTCCCTGCAAGCGGGGAAAGGGGCCGGGGGAGAGGGGTTGAAAAGTGCATAACACGCTCTCTCGCGCGGCGATCACAGGCCCTGAATCTCTTCGCCGGGCAGCCCAAAGGCGAAGCAGCGCCGCTTGGCGTCCAGGGCGGCAGCCAGCACGGTCTCATCGCGCGTGTGCCAGGTGCGGAAAATGTCTTTGATGAAGCTGTAGATCAGGTCCATCGCCAGCGCCTCAAAGTCGGTGCTCTCGATGTCCGATTGCTGCTTGGGCCAGCCATAGCCCCAGGCGAACCACGAGCCGTCCTGGAAGATGAGAAAGTCGTAGAAGGCCCTGGTCTGCGGGTTGTCGGTGAGGAAGACGGCAATACGCGCGCAGGGTTCCTTGAACTGGGCGGCGGGGATACGCGCTTCGTCGAGGGGATTGGGTCGCGCGAAGCCCGGCAGGGGCACGAAGATGATGCTCCACTCCTCGATCATCATCTGAAACCCTTCGCGCCCGCCGCTGGGGTGTGCCAGGCGGCGAGATTTGCCCACGCCAGGGACGCCCGCCTCGACCAGCACGCCCAGGGCATGTTCCAGGGCGGCAAACAGGCGAGTGCTGAACTCTTTGTGCGCGTACTCCAGCGCGGCGCGGGTTTGCTCCCGCTCGCGCATGAGCGCATTCAACGCGACGACGACTTCATGGTGGTCAGCAGGCTCCACAACACATCTCCTCCGCAGGAACTTGAACGTGCCATGCGCTTCGAGTGTGCTGCAAAATGCCGGATCGGGCAACTGGCCCGTCAGCCAGGGTACCTCTCACGATGGGGCGAAATGCCTGAACCGCAGAGGCGCAGAGGACGCGGAGAAGAACTAACACCCTCTCCAACCTATCTTTTCTCTGCGCTCTCTGCGCCTCAGCGGTGATCTTTTGCCCCAGAAATGAAATGCGCCCCGTCAGCCATGACGCAGCATGAAGCGCCGGGTGCGTTCCAGCGCCTCCTCGATCTTCTCGTAGGAGGTGGCGTAGCACGCCCGCACGAACCCCGCCCCACACGCGCCGAACGCCGAGCCAGGGATCACGGCGACGCGCTCCTCGTGCAGCAGCGCCTCGGAGAAAGCCTGCTCGTCCATGCCGGACGCGCTCACGCTCGGAAAAGCGTAGAACGCGCCGCGCGGCTCGAAGCAGCGCAGTCCCAGCTCGTTGAAGCCGTCCACCATCAGCCGGCGACGGCGGTCGTATTCGGCGCGCATCCGCTCGATGTCCTCATCTATGTGGGCGAGGGTGTCGGCGACGGCGATCTGGGCGACGGTCGGCGCGGACATGATCGTATACTGGTGTATCTTGCGCATGGCGGCGATCAAGTCCTCCGGGCCGACGGCGTAGCCGAGCCGCCAGCCGGTCATGGCGTGGCTCTTGCTGAAGCCGCTCAGCACCACCGTGCGCGCGCGCATACCCGGCAGCGTGGCGAAGTGCACGTGCTCCACCCCGTAAACCAGGCGGTCGTAAATCTCGTCGGAGATCACCAACAGGTCATGCCGCTCGGCGACGGCGGCGATCTCCAGCAGGCGCTCGCGCGACATGACTGCACCGGTGGGGTTGTTGGGATAGCCGATCAGGATCGCTTTGGTGCGCGGCGTGACGGCGGCTTCCACTGCCGCGCCCGTGACCTGAAATCCGTCCTCTACATAAGTATCTATGGTGACCGGCACGCCGCCGGCAAAGACAACTTCGGGCGTATAGGCCACGAAACTGGGCTGCGGGACGATCACCTCGTCGCCAGAGTTCAGAATGGCGTTCATCACCAGATACAGCGCCTCGCTGACGCCGACCGTCACCAGGGTTTCCCGATCGGGGTGGTAGCTGATGCCGTACAGCTGCTCCAGGTAGTCAGCGATGGCCCGGCGCAGTTCGGCGGTGCCGCTGTTGCTGGTGTAGTGGGTCTGCCCGGCTTCCAGGGCGCGGATGCCCGCGCGGATGATGGCATCCGGCGTGATGAAGTCTGGCTCGCCGATGCCCAGGGAGATCACGTCGGTCATAGTGGCGCTGATGTCGAAGAACTTGCGTATGCCGGATGGGGGCACCGCTCGCACGCGATCGGAGATGAAGTCGCGCATGGACCACTCCTGGAACTGGTAGTGAAACTGGTAACAACGACTGACCCAGTATACCAGCGGTGACGCCATCGGGCCACGCGAGGGAGCACGGCGGCGTGCAAAGACTGTCGGCGAATCGTTTGGCGCGGGGCATGGGCCTCACCCCCAGCCTCGCTGCGCTTGCATGAGACTTCCGAAGTTTTGGAAACTTCGGAAGTCTGGTGTCGGCACGCCAGCGCCGAGGGGGGGGTGAGGTAAACCGGGGCGCTGCTCTGCTGCGCCCTGGCCCAAAGCCAGACTTGGGAAGTCTCTTTCGGCGAACAGCTTCCCCGGCATATAATACGCCTACATCGAGGATGTGGGCAGGCTGCCTGGTTCGCCTGAACGCGGCCTGCCGCACGAAGCACTCACACCGGGGGGCAACACGCACCTTGAAGGCTTTCGATCTCCTGTATGCGAGCCTGAAACGGCGGTGGAAGGAAGCAGCGCGCCACTCGCAGCGCACACCGCCGCCCAGGCAGCCGCTCGCCTTGCCTGAGCCGCAGACCAAGCCCGCGCCTGTGCGCGTGCGCGACCTGATTGAGAAAGACCTGCCGACGGTGTTCACACCGCGCTCGCCCGTCCGCGAGATCCGCTTCTTGCAGGGGCGCGACGAGCTGATCGAGGACATGCGCGGCGCGCTGTACCATCCTGGCGCGGCCATTGTCATTTACGGCGAGCGTGGCGTCGGCAAAACGTCGCTGGCCAGGCTCGCCTCGGCCAAGCTGTGCGCGGAGATGGTCTCGCTGCAGGGCATCGAGCCGATCTACTACTCGGTCAGCGAGGGCGATACCTTCCTGCACATCCTGGGGTCTATCCTGCCCCGGATGGGCGTGGAGGACGTTGTCGTGAAGGTGCTGACTTCGGAGATCACCGGAGCCAGGTCAGTCGTCAACGCGCAGTTGGTGGAGATGGAGGACAAAACGCGCACCGAGAAAACGACCACGGCTCGGCCATTGGTAGACCCGGAGCCGCGCCCGCAGGTCGTCGTGGACCAGATCAAAGGCAAGCGCGCCCTGATCATCCTGGACGATTACGAGCGCATCACCGACGAGAACACGCGCAAGTTCTTCCCGGAACTGATCAAGAAAATCTCCGACAACCAGGTGCAGGTCTCGCTGATCATCGTGGGCATTGGCGACAGCGCCAAAGACCTGGTGAAGGTGCACGAGTCGGTGGCCCGCAACCTGACCGCCATCCATGTCCCGCGCCTGACCGACGAGCAGATTCGCCAGATCGCCGTCGAAGGCTTCGCCGCCCTGCGCCTGAAGCACGAGCCAGAAGTGATCGCCCAGATCGTGCGCTTCTCGGCCAACTTCCCCTACTACACGCACCGCCTGTGCGAGGGCATTGTGCGCGCCTACATTGCCCAGGCGCGCAGCGGCACCCGCAGCGACTGGACGATCCGCGCCAGCGACGTGCCGGCGGCCATCCGCGAGGCGACCAAGAACTCACCACCGACGCTCGTCGCTGCTTACGATGAGATTAAGGCGTCGGAGCGGGCGCTCCAGGTCGCCTACATCATCGCCGACGCGCCCGAAGAGCCTGTCTCCCGCGCGCGCATCAAGGAGTACCTGGCCGCCTGGACGGGCGAAGACCCGGACATTGACGCGGCACTCAAGCGGCTGGTGGATCAGGGCATCGTGCAGCGCCCGGAGACCGGGCAGTACTGCTACTGCAACCCGTTGCAGCGCGCCTACACCATCCTGCGCTTCCGCGCCGACGCGACGGACGAGCAACTGGCCCGGATTGACGCGGCGCTCGCCCGCGTCAAGAAAAACACCGCCGCCTCTTGAGGGCAGTGACGGGGCGGCGAAAGGGAGAACAGGCGGGATTACTGAAAATTTCTATGGGAACTTGAACAATTCCAATTTAGGATTATCATGTATGGACAGGCATGTTGAATGGTTGTAGGGTATGATGGCTCAAGGGAACAAGCAAGCCCAGCCCCAGAAATACAAGCCTACGAGTACTGTTGGCCGCGGTAAAGCTGTTGTTCTGGACATCGCGCCTGTGCAGGACAGATGGGCGGATGACCTTGTATCGCTCTATTATGGAAATAGCCTTTCTTTCTATGAACTGTGGGAACGACCTACCGTGATCGTGTCAGATGGAGCCTATGGGGTTCTTGGCTTTGAAGGGGACACATCAGATCACCTTAACCTGCCCAGTTGGTATGAACCCCATATAAGGGCATGGAGCAAAGCCGCTCTGCCGTCCACTACACTCTGGTTCTGGAACTCCGAAATTGGGTGGGCAGCCGTTCACCCAGTGCTTGAACGCCACGGGTGGCGATATGTTGGAGCGAATATTTGGGACAAGGGCAAGGGGCATATAGCAGGCAATATAAATACTACCCGGATACGGCAGTTCCCTGTAGTAACCGAAGTGTGCATACACTATGTTTTTGAGCCTCGAATAAACGGCCTGTTGGTCAAGGAATGGCTCTTGGCGGAATGGAAGCGTACAGGATTGCCACTACGCGCTGCAAACGCGGCTTGCGGTGTGAAGGATGCTGCGGTTCGGAAATACCTGGATCAAGGGCATCTGTGGTATTTTCCTCCGCCGGACAAGATGGAGAAATTGGTAGCTTATGCTAACCAGTATGGCAATCCTGATGGACGCCCGTATTTCTCCCTTGATGGCACTAATCCCATTACGGCGCAAGAATGGGGGGCCATGCGGTCAAAATTCAACTGTCCGCATGGAGTCACTAATGTCTGGAGACGGGAACCCCTTCGCGATGGAGAGCGGATCAAAGCACCGAATGGTCGGGCTGTTCATCTAAACCAGAAACCGCTTGACCTGATGGAACGGATTATCCTCTCTGCAAGTGATGAGGGGGATGTTGTTTGGGAGCCATTTGGCGGTCTCTTCTCCGCTTCGCTTGCGGCGCGTCAATTGAGGCGACGTGCCTTTGCAGCAGAGGTAGATGCCACGTACTTCCATTATGGAGTTCAGCGGTTTACTTCACCAACCTATCTGTATCAGCCTCAACTATGGTAAGCTGCGTTGCAAACGCATGGGCGATCCTGGTTCTATCACGGCTACTGCATACCCTCATCCATTGCTGAACCGTCATGCCCTGAAATGTCATCTGATAAACCTGCTGCTTGAAACGCTCTATTTCTGGATGAACGATGCGATCGATTTTCGCAAAGTTCGTGTCGAGACGATAGGGGTAACGTGCTAGAAGCTGTCTCAGGCGTTGCTGGTATTGTGGAGTCGGTTGATAAACACGTGCATCTTCACCCCAACAGCTCACCATCTCCTCGGCCTCAGCAAATTGCGCAGGTGCACCTTGCCACTTATAGCCGCTCGTGTTCGTTTGCTGTAGATTGCGGGTGCGTGCGCTGGTATCTTCAGGTTCTAGGATCACGTAATCAGGTGGATTATGATAGTGGGCGTCGCGGGCACGTGCAACAGAGCCGCCCTCGGCGACGCAAACGCTAAGGATTTGTGGCTTCCCATAGATCACGTACTCAGGTATCCAGGCCAGCAGTGCAACGTAGGTATTGCCACCTATGAAATAGGTTTGACTATCTTTGAAGCGTGCCGTGATCTCTGTTGAAAGCGGGAACCAGGCTTTGATTTCAAAGCCCGGAACTGGTGTTACTGAACCCTGAAAGACAGTATCTGGAAAACCGGGGTCCTGTCGAACCCAGTGGCCGTATCCTCGAAATTCCTCCCGTTCATTGAGCAGTTCGATTGTATTGAACTCGATCAGATTTCCCACTAAAGGCGAGAGCTTGGAGATCACCTTAGCAAGATTCACCGCCGCACCGGGTGATACGGGTTTGGCTATGCTCAGAACATCGAATACATGACCTGATAAAGCGGTAAGCTGCTGTTTTGCGATGGTAATGACGTCCGCTGTGTTCATTCCAGATTCTCGTTCGGCGGTTCAGCGGTTGAGGCTTGTATTGAGCGAATTACCTCGCAGGGGTCTATTTCGAGGGCCTCCGCTATCTTCAAGAACTCGATCACATCAATTCTGCGCTCATAACGCTCGATCTTCGCCACAAAGGACTGAGGCTTATTCAGACGTTTCGCAAGTTCGTATTGGCTCACTCCAAGCGATTTTCTCCGTGCGACGAGAAGCATACAGAGCCGTCTGTAAGACTCTTGATGAATGGATTTCGGCGTAGTGTCGTCTGAGATAGCCATATTTGATCTATAAACCTGTTTTGGGATAATCCCAAAACGGACTTATAAGATCGGTGTGGGGTTCGTCCCTGGCGTGTGACAGAAGTTGCCAGGTGGAATGTTTTTCGGGGATGATCTGCTACTGCTCCAGCTCCTGCTTCACCGCGACGTACAGCGCCTCGGCGTGCAGCTCGGCCAGCGTGTAGCACGGCCCGCCCAGGTGATTGGCCAGTTCCTGGGCCAGGCCCTGGTCGAAGGCCGAGTGCTCCATGTTGATCGTCACGTTGCGGATGTCCGCCTCTTTGATCTGCTCGGCGATGCGGTGCGCCTCTTCCTGCGGGGGCAGCGCAGTCATCGAGACGTTGCCCGCGCCGTCGGTCAACAGGATCATCAGCGGCATCACGTCCGGGTGGGCGATCTTCTGCTGCTGGAAGACCTGCAACGCCAGATACAGCCCGGCGGAGAGCGGCGTCTTGCCGCCGACGGGAATATCAGCCAGGGCCTTCTTGGCCAGCGTGACCGAGTTGGTGGGCGGCAACACAAGCTGCGCGCGATCCTTCTGGAAGACGACCAGCCCCACGCGGTCGCGGCGCTGGTAGGCGTCGGTGAGCAGGGACATGATCGCCCCTTTGGTGGCGTTCATGCGCTCGGCGACGGCCATGCTCCAGCTTGCGTCCACCACAAAGAGGATCAGGTTGGCCGCCTTGCGCACGCGCACCTTGCGCTGCAAGTCCTGGGTGTGGATGGAGTAGGCCAGGCGGCTGATGCGGCGCTCTGGCGCGCGCTCGCGCTGGAAGGGGGCAGCGGCGCGCAGGGTGGCGTCGAAGGCGATGTCGTCCTTGCGGTCGCCGGCGGGGCGCGCCTGAATATAGCGGCCATCTTTGCGCTCGGTGCGTGTGCGGCTGCGCCGACCGCGCATCCGGCGGGTCAGGCGGTCGAGCGGCGTATCCAGCCGGCGCGCCCGGAACTCCTGACCTGGCTCGACCTTCTTGCCACCGTCCCACCAGTGCGCTTCCAGCGACTGCTGGAAGACATCCTGCGGCCCTGGCTCGGTGGGTTGTGGGGTGATGTCCGTCTCAGGCTGACCGGCAGGCTCGGTCAGCCCCTCGCTTTTTTTTCCGCGTCCGGCTGTTGGGGTGCATCAGCGCGGGCGTCGGCTGGCTCGTCGTTGAAGTCCTCGGCAATCTGCTCCAGCCGGCCCTCAAGCTCGCCCTCGTAGAGCGTCGCCTCGCTGAACGGGCCGCGCTTCAAGCGGTGGGGCAGCGCCAGTTCCGCCGCCAGCAGGATGTCGCGCTCGGTGATCTGCAGGCGCCCCTCAAACGCGGCATGAGCGCGCGCGGCCTTGAGAATCACCAGGTCGGCGCGGTGCCCGTCCACGCCCAGGCTGGCCGTCAGGTTGGCGATCATGAACAGGTCGCGGCGCGTATAGCGCACCTGATCCACAATATGGCGGCCTGCCTCGATCTGCGCCGAAAGCTCCTCTTCGCGCGCCAGCCACTCGCGCCGGAAAGCGACGGGGTCGGCGTCGAAGGCGATGTGCCGCTCCAGGATGGCCATGCGGTCTTCGGCCTGCGGCAGGCCGGCCACGTCTACCGACAGGGCGAAACGATCCAGAAGCTGCGGGCGTAGCTCGCCTTCTTCGGGGTTCATCGTGCCCACCAGGATGAAGCGCGCCGGGTGCTGGAAGCTGATCCCCTCACGCTCGACGACGTTGACGCCCATCGCCGCCGAGTCGAGCAGCAAATCCACCACATGATCGTCGAGCAGGTTGACCTCATCCACGTAGAGGATGCCGCGATTGGCGGCGGCCAGCACGCCCGGATCGAAGCGGCGCTCGCCCTTCTGAATGGCCTGCTCGATGTCGAGCGTGCCCACAACGCGATCTTCGGTGGCACTGATCGGCAGATCGATCAGGCGCGTGCGCCGCGTCTTGACGGGCAACTCTTCGCCGCGCGCCACGCGATCGCGGCACTCGTCGCACAGCCGTTCCGGGTAGTGCGGGTCGCACCCGAAGCGGCAGTCGGCCACGACCTCAATCTCCGGCAGCAGGGCGGCCAGCGCGCGCGCGGCGGTGGACTTGGCGGTGCCGCGCTCGCCGCGAATCAGCACGCCGCCGATGCTGGGGTTGACGGCGTTGAGGATCAGGGCACGCTTCATGCGCTCCTGGCCCACAATGGCGGTAAACGGGTAGACGGGTTGTCGGACAGACACTTTGAGAGCCTCGTTTGTGTCTTACTCGCCGGTTTCCAAAGACCCATTATAGCGCACTCCTCACGCGAATGGCATGGTCACTTGCGGGTGCGCCCTGGCTTACCTCACCCCCTGGCCTCGCTGCGCTCGGCCTTTCCCCCCTCTCCGTCGCGGCTATACATTATCCACATCTTTGGCTGTGCCTGTCCCCCCATCCCCGGCCCTTCCCCCACGAGGGGGGAAGGGAGAAAAGCGACGGACCTGCTCCCCTTCCCTCCGTGCAGCGCGGGGGAAGGGGATGGGGGATGGGGGGTATTTGTGGGTAACACATAGCCGTCGCAGAGAGGGGGCAACGAGGCGCGTCAGCGCCGAGCGGGGTGAGGTCATACACAGCCCCCACACTTCCAACAGGTTTCTGATAGCCATGCCCCGTCATTCAGTGTAGACTCCATCGTAGGGGGCGCAGATCACAGGGCGACCCCCCACCCGTCTGCCCGGCATCCGGCCAGCGGGACCATTCAAGGAACGAGGAACACACCGCTATGATGCGTTTTGACCGATTCACCGAGCGCGCCCAGGATGCCGCCGTCCGCGCCTATGACATCCTGCAGCGTTACGGCCACAACCAGGTAGACACCGAGCACATGCTGCTCGCCCTGCTGGAACAGCCCGACGGCGTGATCCCGCAGATGCTGGCGAAGATGAACGTGGACCAGAACGGCATCCGCGACGAGCTAGACCGCGTGCTGCGGGCCAGCCCCAAGGCGGCCATCTACGGTGGCGGCACCGGCCAGGTGTTCATCACGCCGCGCGTCAAGCGCGTGGTGGACATCGCCAACGAAGAAGCCAACCGCCTCAAAGACGAGTACATCAGCACCGAGCACCTCTTCCTGGCCATCCTCAGCGAGCGGCGCACGGCAGTGGCGCGCATCCTGGCCGATGCGGGCGTCACTAAAGAGCGCGTCTACGACGTGATCAAGGACATTCGCGGCGGGCAGCGCGTCACCGACCCGCAGGCCGAGACGCGCTACCGCACGCTGGAGAAGTACAGCCGCGACCTGACGCGCCTGGCCGTCGAGGGCAAGCTCGACCCCGTGATCGGGCGCGACGACGAGATTCTGCGCGTCATCCAGATTCTCAGCCGCCGCACCAAGAACAACCCCGTGCTGATCGGCGAGGCGGGCGTCGGCAAGACGGCCATCGTCGAGGGGCTGGCCCAGAAGATCGCCAGCGGCGACGTGCCGGAGATTCTGATGGGTCGCCGCGTGATCAGCCTCGACCTGGGCGCGATGATCGCCGGCAGCCGTTTTCGCGGCGAGTTCGAGGAACGGCTGAAGGCCGCCATCGAAGAGATTCAACGCTCCGAAGGCGAGATCATCCTCTTCATTGACGAGCTACACCAGGTTGTCGGCGCGGGGGCCGCTTCGGGCGCGCTGGACGCCAGCAACATGATGAAGCCGGCCCTGGCGCGCGGCGAACTGAACTGCATCGGCGCGACGACGCTCGACGAATACCGCCAGTACATCGAGCGCGACTCGGCGCTGGATCGCCGCTTCGCGCCGGTCTTCGTCGAAGAGCCGTCGGTCGAGGAGACCATTGAGATGCTGCGCGGTCTGCGCGACCGTTACGAGGCCCACCACAAAGTCACCTACTCCGACGAGGCGCTGGTCGCGGCGGCGCGGCTCAGTCACCGCTACGTCACCGAGCGCAAGCTGCCCGACAAGGCCATTGACCTGATGGACGAGGCCGCTTCCAAGCTGCGCGTCGCGCTCTACTCGCTGCCCGACGACCTGAAGGAACTCAAGAAGCGGCTCGACCGGCTGGCTGTCGAAGAAGAAGAAGCCAGCCTGAACACCGAGTACGAGCGCGCCATGAAGATCAAGGCGCAGCGGCTCCAGCTTGAGCAGGAATACGAGCGGGAAGTCGAGCGCTGGCAGCACGAACACACCCTCGACGAGGTTGTGGACGCCGACGACATCGCCGAAGTCGTCGCCCAGTGGACAGGCATCCCGGTCAACCAGATGTTGGAGACCGAGGCCGATAAGCTGCTGCGCATGGAAGAAGAGTTGCACAAGCGAATCATCGGCCAAGAGGCGGCGGTCGCCGCCCTCGCGGACGCCATCCGCCGCGCGCGCAGCGGCCTGAAGGACCCGCGCCGTCCCATCGGCTCGTTCATCTTCCTGGGCAGCAGCGGCGTGGGCAAGACCGAGCTGGCGAAGGCGCTGGCCCAGTTCATGTTCGACGACGAAGATGCCCTGCTGCGTCTCGACATGAGCGAGTACCGCGAACAGCACACGGTCAGCCGGCTGTTCGGCGCGCCGCCCGGCTACGTCGGCTACGAGCAGGGCGGCCAACTGACTGAGGCCGTCCGTCGCCGCCCCTACCGCGTCATCCTCTTCGACGAAATCGAGAAGGCGCACCCCGAAGTGTGGAACGCGCTGATGCAGATTCTCGAAGACGGGCGCATGACCGACGGCCAGGGGCGCACGGTGGACTTTCGCAACGCGGTGATCATCATGACCAGCAACCTGGGTACCGAGTACGCGCGGGCGGGCGGCGCGCTTGGTTTCGTGCCCAGCGGCGACCCGGCGCTGGTGGCCGATCATAAGAAGATCGAAGAGGCCATGCGCAAGGCGTTCCGGCCTGAGTTTCTCAACCGCATTGACGAGATCATCATCTTCGAGCCGCTCTCGCGCGAGGACGTGGAGAAGATCGTTGACCTGCAAATGCGCGACATCGCCGCGCGGCTGGAGGAACAGGGGCTGTACGTCGCCCTGACCGAGGACGCCCGCCGCAAGCTGGCCGAGACCGGCTTCGACCCGCAGTTCGGGGCGCGTCCGCTGCGCCGCGCGCTGCAGCGGTACGTCGAAAGCCCGCTCAGCATCCGCCTGCTCAAGGGCGAGTTCGTGCAGGGCGATCTGGTGGAGGTCTTCGTCAACGAGGACGGCGCGATTGACTTCCGCCGGCTGGAGAGCGGCCACATCCCGCCCGCCCGCGCGAAGATCGAGCACCCTCAGCGCGCGGACGCCGAGTGAGTGGGCGCTGTGCCCTGCCGCCCAGCGCCGGTGAGGAGGGGCCACATGGTATGCGCCGAGGCCATTGTGTCGCGGCTGCGCGAGCAAGGCGAGCGCCTGACCATCCAGCGCCGGGCGGTGATCGAGGCGCTGTGCGCCAGCGGCGATCACCTGACCGTGCAAGACATCCAGACCCGCCTGGCGGCGCAGGGCACCGCTCTGACCGAGACCACCGTCTACCGCATCGTGCAGTGGCTCAAGGAGTGCGGCGCGGTCGCCCAGACCGATCTGGGGCAGTCCGGCATCGTTTACCAGGTCATTGACCGCGAGTTGCACCATCACCTGGTCTGCCTGCGCTGCGGGCGTGTCATGGATATCGAGGATGGGGTGATGGACGCGCTGCGCGAGCGGCTGCGCCGCGAGTACGCCTTCGAGCCGCGCATTGACCACATGGCCATCTTCGGCCTGTGCCGTGACTGCCGCGCCGGGCGCGAATGAGGCCGATCCCTGCCACGTAGCAGCAAGCGAGCCGCTTCCGCTCTTCGTGCTATCCCGCCCAGACAATCCAGTGTATAGTCTCTGTCAGCGCGAGGGGATCCTTCGCTTTGACAGATCCCCGCACGCGCCGTCTGCCAGGATGCCAGTCCAGGTATGGGCGTATGGGGCGCAGGTAACCATCCAACGTTCCGTCATTGTCGCCACAGGCAGTGCCCTTCGCCCGCGTTCGGGAGGAAGGACCGATGCGGAAACGTGCACCAGTCTCCAGGACTGCTTTTGTTGTGGGTTCTCTCATTCTCCTGATTCTGACTTCCAAAAGCTCCACGACCGCCCAGGATCAAACCCAGCAACCCCGTACCGTCCACAATGCCTGCGCGGGCAACTGCGTGGCGGATGTCATCTTTCTGCATTCCGGCATGGGCGACACCTCGGCCAGGAATGCCTACCACGGCTGGTTCAACTCCTACTACGACCTGACAGGCTGTGACGACCCCGCCTGGCGAACCGACATTGAGTTTTTGCTTGAGATCATCGGCGATGCGGTGGGCGCGCCCGGCGCGCCCACCATGCAGTGCTGGCAGGGTCTAGCCGCTCAGGCTAGCCTGTGCAGTGACACCTGTTCCAGCTATTTCATTGAGGACGCCCGCTACGCCCCGAATGTGAAGGTGACGCTGGATCAGGGTGGGCCGGGCTACCTGGAAGTCACGCTGGACAACCAATCCAACTTGGGCAAGCTGCCTGAGCTGCAGCCCAATGCATACAGCCGCCAGTTTCCCCTAAAAACCTATTTGACCTATGAGGATGGCGAGCCTCTCCTGGTCAATGAGACCCCGATGCCGAGCCTCAGCTTCCCAAACTGGATCACGCGTGGCGGGTTGGACAACTGCATCGATCACTATGGCTTTGACTCCGACCGCTGCCAGTTGATTTCCTGGCTGGCCACGCCAAGCATCGTCTCCACCCCCGTCGAGTTCTTGGATGGCGTCCTCTACGATCTCACCAGCCAGGTCAGCGACCTGGGCGATGCCAGCGGTTCGTTCAGCCAGGACGGTTATATCCGCCTGCTGAGCGATGGCGACAGCATCACCATCCAGCAGGGGCCTTTCGCCGGCTACAAGCTGATCAAGTCCCATTACCTGTCTTCAGGGACCCACACAGTGCACCTGGAACCCTGGGACGCCAGTGCCGGTGCGGTGACCATCACCAATCACGAGTGTAATTCCTGGCTTTCGACCTGTTGGGTCACCGGCGTCCGCCATGAGACGGACACGTATGTGTACGCCTTGCAGGGTCCCCCAGACAAGGTGCTGGCTGGCACTTACACGGTGGAGGTGGTGGCGGACATCCCGCATGAGAAGGACTTCGCCGATAACCGTGTCAGCTACTCGTACGACTCGTCAGCGCTTGAGAATCAGCAGGGCGGCGGCCCAGAAGCGGGAGGCGAAGAGACAGGGGCTCTCTCGATCAGAGTCGAGGACTTGCCGATCATTGACCTGCCTGGGCCGGGCACTTACGCCGCCATCTTCGATGCCAACACGCTGGGAGTGCTCTACCGCTTGACGGTGCCGGACGAGGTCTCCTTTATGTTTGTGCGGCTCGTTTCGCGCGACGGTGGACAGTACAGTGCCTTTGTCCGCCGGGGCAGTATTCCGGTGCCGGACTTTCCGGTCATCGGCGATGAGTATCACTGCTGGGCGCAAAGCGATGTCAGCTATTCGGGAGGCTGTCCGTTCAGTAATCCTTACCAGGATGACTATTATATCTTCGTCCACCGCTGGGATGGCGGAGGCCACTTCCAGCTAGAAATAGAATGGACGATCCCGGCCACCCCCACCCCCACCCCCATCCCTACCGCAATCCCGACAGAGACGCCCACTGCAACCGCTGAGCCGGAGAGCGGCACGGAGGGCGGTGACCTCCAGGGCGCGACCATGACCGAAGTCGAGCCGAATGACGGCTACGTTGAGGCGAATGGTTGGGACATGAGGGGACCGTTCACCGGCCAGTTGTCAGACTGGAGCGACGTGGACGTGCTTTTGCTGGACTTCACCGAACCTGGGATTTACACATTCGCCTTGACCGATGTCGGGCCGCTGCTGCGGATCAAGATGACGCTGGTCAGGGCCAGCACACACAACGTCCTAAATTCCGGCAGAGCCACCGTGAAAGGGGCACCGGCTTACCTCACGTTCGATGCGTCCATCGGGGAGCAGTACTATCTGATCATCTCGCCGATAGCCATGTCCCCCGCCACCGATCAAGGTTACACCCTCACCCTGTACGACTTCATCCCAGACCCGGACGAGCCCAACGACAGCCGGGACGCGGCCACTCCCTGGGACCTGGCCGCTGAGCCGGTCAGCGGTTACTTCTGGGACAAGACCACCGGACGCCATGATTACTTCACCTTCCTGGCCCCCCAGACTCTCGATGGCGGCCCGCTCACCTTTAACCTGAGCAATCCCTCGCCAGAACTCCGCGTGCGCCTGACTCTGCTCAGGGATAACGGTCAGCTTATCGCCAGCACGTCCCTCTCGGCCCCCGGCCAGGGGGTCACGCTGTCCGAGGTGCTTGAGGCGGGGCGGCGCTATTACCTGAAGCTCGAAACACTGTTCGACCGGACGTCCCTGGAGCCTTACACGCTGAGCGCAGCCTACACCCCAGCCGCCGGAGATCAGAGCGCCACGCCAGGTGGTGGCCGCCCCGTCAGCCTGCATGGAGAGGTCTATCAGCAGGGCACCATCGGCCCGCAACCCCTGGAAGGCATCGCCATCTACGTCCAGGTCACCGGCCAGGCCCCCGTCCTGCTGGCAGTGACCGATGCGCAGGGAGCCTACCGCGGCACCCTTACGGTGGCGGAGGGACAGCAAGTCCGAACCTGGGCGCAAGCGGCGGGGCTGACTTTCCAGCCGGAGGAGGATGTCTGGTCGCCGGATCCGCGCCAGCGCAGCCGCCACGTGGTCTTCGTGGTCGCAGGCCCTCCCCTCGTCCAGCAGACGCCAACCGCCGAGAGCCAGGCCTCGCCCACTGCATCGCCGCCCCCGCCCACAGCGGTTTTCCGGGCCACCAGGACGCCCCTCCCGCCACAGCCAACTGCCACCCCGGAGCCAGCGCAGCCGGTGACGGTCATCACGGGCGCGGTCTGGCGGCTGTTCCCTGCGTCTGAGCCGGCGGGCGTCGCGGCAGCCAGCGTGATCCTCGCGATCAACGGCCTGGAGCAGCCCGCAGCCCTGAGTATGATTGACGGCACGTACCAGATCGAGGTGGCGGGCCTGCAGCCCGGGGATCAGCTCAGCCTGCGCGCAGCAGGCCCCGAAGACACCTTTGAGCCACTCGCCTACCAATGGCTGGCTGAGGCGGGCGTCACCCACTGGCGCTACGATTTCTACTCCTACTGGGGGACGATCACCCCGCCGGAGCGGGACGACCAGAATCGTATCTACGGCTATGTGAGGGATGCCCAGGGGACGGGCATACCGGGCGTCACCCTGCTGCTGCAGATGGGGACTTCAGACGCGCTGCAGGTGTTGGGGCCAACCGATGCAACGGGCTACTACGAGACGTTCGTTCGCCTGCCGAATCGAATCATGGTCACCGTCTGGCCGCAGACGCCCGGTTATCTGCCTTCTCGTCTACAGTTCTTCCACGCCTACGCACCGGAAAACCGGGAGGTGAGCTTCATGAGGATGCCGTGACCGCGGCCATAGATCGCTCGAGCAGCATCCCCCCTACATCGGCCCCACGATGGCGCGGATGATGTCTGTGTCGTAGAAGACGCCTTCGTTGCAGCGCGTCGGCGGCGCTGTCCTCGCTCCGATCGCGCTAGGCCATGCTCCAGAGCAGCAGGCCGCCGTTGACGAACAGCAGAAGCACAGCAAAACCAATGGCCGTGCGCCGTAGCGACAGCGGCCAACGAAGCTGCACGTCGCTGAACTCAACAGGCAGGCGCGTCTGGGCCTGCAAGGTGAGTCCTTGCTCGGACTGACGCACATACTCGAGCAGCGCGTAGATGAGGATGACCGCGCCGAGCATCTCGAACGTTTCCTCAACGGAGGAGATGACCAGGTAGCGAAAAGATTTGCCGTCGTCGAGATAGTACTGGCGGGTGCTGAGGCCCTCGATGCCCGCTGCTCCGCCCACATACACCGCAGCAGCGAGGGCGAAGAGAATGCGCGCATGGCCCGGCAGCTTCCACCAGAAGCGCACGTACAGGATGCCGACGACGATAAGCAGCAAGATGCCCAGGAGCAGCCACCCGAACTGAAAGATGCCTGACACCTTGAAGACGCTTCGCAGCAGGTCCGATGCCGCCTCGTGGATGGTCGTCCCCTTGTCCATCGAAATGTACAAGAAGACCAGAGCCAGGCCCGTCCAATAGGGGCCGTGGGGTTCGTTGCGCGCGTGCCCGGTCAGCGCGATCCAGGCCAGAAGGCTCGCCGCAAGGAAGAAGAGGATGACGCTGTACCAGGTTGGCACGCTTTCCTGGGCACTGATGCTGAAAAGAGTGAGCAGGCGCGCCGGAGGCGTGTCACTGTCTTTGCCAAGAATGTGGAACAGCACATGCTCAGCATAGATGCTCTGCAGCGCCAGCAGCACCGCGATCAGGCCGAGAACAATCGCGATCTTGCGCGGGTTCAGGTTCAGGCTCAGTTTCATGGAGCTTCTCGACAATAATTGTCGCCGGGCAGACACTTCCGCGAAGGATAGGCCAGCCCGGCAACACGGCTGTTACGGTAGAGTATACCCGGCTTGCGCGCGTCGAAGCACTCGAATGGTCGCGCTCACCGCTGGGGCTGCGATACTGCTGGGCGATGAGGAAAGCGACACCTGGCGCTCGCGCTGGCGGTTGGGTGCGTGGACGTGTACAAAGTCGTCAGAGACTCGCGTGATGCCGGGCGGGGGTGAGCGGCTGTTTGAGAGGTATCTTTACCCTCATCCCCAGCCCTTCCCCCACAAGCGAGGGAAGGGGGAAAGGATTGCTCTTGAAGTCCCTCCCCGCTGGCGGGGAGGGATTTAGGGTGGGGTTGCAGGTCCTTTCAAACGGTCTCTGAGGTTCGTAGGGGCGTATCGCATACGCCCCGCCGACTTCCGAAGTTTCCCACACTTCGGAAGTCTGTTTCGGGCTAGGCGCAGCAGAGCAGCGCCCCTACCGCCTGACGGGTTTTGCACGCGCCGGATGCGCCAGCGGTTGACAGTCAAGGGGTGCGGGTTACAATAACCTCTGCTGGCGTAGTCCCCTGGCATCCCCGCTTCATTCGACAGCAGAGCGCGCCCGCCGGGCGGAGTGAGCGGCGGGGCGTTTTGTGTGGGCCGGGCGTGCAGGGGCGTCCGGCGGCGCGAAGTGGAAGGCTATGTCTGTGAGTGAGCACACGTTTGCTCCAGGCGCGGAGCTTGCCCCCGGCGAGCAGATCACGCTGATCAAGCCGCTGCGCGGGTGGGTGTCGCTGGGGCTGGATGAGGTCTGGCGCTACCGCGAGCTGCTGTTCTTCTTCATCTGGCGCGACATCAAAGTGCGCTACAAGCAGACGCTGCTCGGCGCGGCCTGGGCCATCTTGCAGCCGGTCTTCACCATGATCGTCTTCAGCATCTTCTTCGGGCGGCTGGCCAAAATCCCCTCAGACGGCATCCCCTACCCCATTTTCAGCTACGCCGGGCTGCTGCCCTGGACGTTCTTCGCTACCGGCCTGACCAACGGAGCGAACAGCATTGTGCGCGACGCCAACCTGGTCAAGCGCGTCTACTTCCCCCGGCTGATCACGCCCATCTCGGCGGTGGTCGGCGGGCTGCCCGATTTCTTCCTGGCCTTCCTGGTACTGATCGGGATGATGGTCTACTACGGGCTGTTCCCGACGGCGGCCTCGTTGTTGCTGCTGCCGCTGTGTTTGCTGCTGGCGTTGAGCACTTCGATGGGCGTGGGGCTGTGGCTGGCGGCGCTCAACGCTGAATACCGCGACGTGCGCTATGTGGTGCCCTTCCTCACTCAGTTCTGGATGTACGCCACGCCGGTGGTCTACCCATCGAGCCTGCTCGACGAACCCTGGCGCACGCTCTATGGGCTGAATCCGTTGGTCAGCGTGGTGGAGGGTTTCCGCTGGTCGCTGCTGGGCCAGGGCGAGACGGTGCCGCTGATGTTTGTGCTGTCGGCGGTTGCTTCGCTGGCCCTGCTGGTCAGCGGCGCGTTCTTCTTCCGCCGCATGGAACGTCGCTTCGCGGATGTGGTTTAGGAGCAATGCGCATGGCCCTCCCTCCGCTGAAGCCCAACACCGCCATTCAGGTCGTCGGCCTGGGCAAGAAATACCGCATTGGCGGCATCATTGACCGCAACAAGACGCTGCGCGACAGCCTCGGCTCGATCACGCGCAGCAAGCTGCGGGCGCTGCGCGCCTGGCAGCGCGGGGAAGCACGCGCCCGCCGTGCGGACAACACGTTCTGGGCGCTGCGCGATGTGTCCTTTGAGGTCGAGCGCGGAGAGGTGTTGGGCGTCATCGGGCGCAACGGCGCTGGCAAGAGCACGCTGCTCAAGGTGTTGACGCGCATCATGCCCCCCGACGAAGGCCACGCGCGCATTCGCGGGCGCGTCGGCTCGCTGCTGGAGGTCGGCACGGGCTTTCACGGCGAGCTAACCGGGCGCGAAAACATCTACCTCAACGGGGCCATTCTCGGTATGCACCGCTTCGAGATTGACCGCAAGTTCGACGAGATCGTGGAGTTCGCCGGCATCGCACGCTTCATTGATACGCCCGTCAAACGCTATTCCAGTGGCATGTACCTGCGCCTGGCCTTCTCCGTCGCCGCGCACCTGGAGCCGGAGATTCTGCTGGTGGACGAAGTGCTGGCCGTCGGCGACGCTGAGTTTCAGAAGAAGTGCCTGGGCAAAATGGGCGACGTGGCCGGCGAAGGGCGCACGGTGCTCTTCGTCAGCCACAACATGGACGCGGTGCGCCAGCTTTGCCAGTCGGCGTTGTGGCTGGAGCGCGGCAATATCCAGGCGCTCGGCCCGGTTGGAGACGTGATCAAAGCGTACCTGGCCGAGACCGCGCTCGACCGTAGCGCGGCCATTTTCCCGGTCATGGACCCGCATCACGGCATCGGCATCGAAGACCTGCGCCTGACGCTGGCCGCTGCGCCGGACACCGGCGCGCTCGATCTGCGCGTGGAGCTGGACGTGCGCGCGGAGGCGGCGCTGCCGCGCATCGGCATCGGCTTCGGGCTGATGACCGACACCGGCGCGCGGGTAGCCTATCTCGACGAGCGCCTGACCGACTTCGTGTTCGACATGCAGCTGGGCACCAACCGCTTCCTGCTGGAATGCAGCGCGCTTGACCGTCTGCTGGCGGCGGGCGATTACGTGGTCAGCGTGTGGCTGGCCATGCCCGACACCGGCAAACTGGTCGAGATTGACCGCGCCGCGAGCATTCGCATCCCCGGCGCGGACCTCTATGGCTCCGGCCACTATGTGGACGTGCACAAGCACGGCCCGCTGCTCTTCCCCCTGCAAATACGCCGGGCAGAGCCGGCCCGCCCTGCTGAATAGAGCCGGGCAAAGGCTGCCAGTGGCTTTGCCTGGAGCCTCACCCCCAGCCTCGCTGCG
>CAYNHD010000027.1:0-6867 GCA_964396775.1 uncultured Thermoflexus sp.
TAGCGTGTCTTCGCCGCGCCGGATCATCCCGTGGCGGCGCGACACGCCCAACTCCGCCGCATCATAAGGGGCGAAATCAATGTCCGGTGATTCGGACGCGCTGGGATCAAGACGCCCGATGATGGTCTCCGCCCCCGGCTCAAAGACCAGCGGCTCGGCCACATCCCGAATCCGGATCAACACCGATGCGCCTTCGGCAAACCGCGCCGTACCCCAGGTCATGCGCCCCTTGAACGTCTCGTGGTTCTCTGGGTCCAGCCGGGACGTGTCTGGCACATCGGCCTGGCCGACAAAGGGCTGGCCGCACTCCTCGCAGAACAAGACACCTTCGCGGTTCTCAGCACCGCAGTACGGGCATGTTTTCATGGCACGTCATTTCCTGGCTCTGGCAGCGCGAGAAGCTGGCGGGTGTGGAACTTGAGCGATTTGCGGCCTTCCTGAGAAAATGCCTGCGTGCGTGACACGCGCCGCGCTTCCTGGGCTGCTTTGTGCGCGAGTTCGTCCTGGCCGGCGGCAAACAGGCGCGTTGCCAGGTTCTCCAACTGCCGCGCCGCCTCCAGCGCCCACCCCTGGGTGAGCGCCCGCTCCGCCTTCTGCTGCATACGGTACAACGTCAGCTTGCCCAACGCATCGAGAATCGCCGTCGGCGGTTGCTCAGGGCTTGGCTCGTGCGCAAGCTCAACCGCGATGTCGCTGATGACTTTATACTGGGGGCGATCCGCAACCAGCACATCCCCCGTCACGTCCAGCCGGACGACCGAGCGGAACCCCGCCTTGCTGCTTGGCGGCATCTGGAGCTGGACGAGAGCACGGATCGATCGGTTCTTCTCCAGCGTGCCGAGTGGAATCGGCTGCCGCTCGACTTCAAGTGGCTGGGGATGTGGGTTCAGCCGGAAGGCGGATTCCAACAGCACGTCGGCGTCGGGCGCAATCGTCAGTTGCAGCCGCTCGGCAAAGGCGTCCCCCAAGCTGCGCACGCGCTCATCCAGAAACTGGAGCACTGCCCTAGGCGTGTTGATGTAGGCCGACGAGCCGCCGGTCGCTGCCGCCAGCGCATCGAGGAATTCGTCGTTCCATTCCTCGCCAATGCCCATCGCGCTGATGCCGATGCCGTCTTCGGCTGCCTGGCGAGCCAGCGCCAGGCAACGCTCCTCGTCGCCAAACGTGCGCCCATCCGTCAGCAGGATGACGTGATTGACCATGCGCGGCGCGAGATATTTGCGGCACTCGGCCACGCCCGCCGCCAGGCCGTGATAGATTTCCGTCCCGCCGTCGGCGCGCATGATGCTCACCGTCGAGCGCAGTGAGGTCTTGTCCGTCACCGATGTCGCCGGGATCAGCACGTCGGCGCGGTCGCTGAAGCTGACGACCGCCAGCACATCCTGGGGCGAAAGCTGGTCAATGATGTGGTGCGCCGCGATCTTCACCTTGTCCAGCCGCGCGCCGCGCATAGACGTGCTGCGATCCAGCACCAGAGTCAGGTTCATCGGTGCGTTGGCTCGCCGGGCGGAGATCACGCGCTGCGCCGGCACAATGTCCAGGAGGAGGTAGAGCACCTGGGGTTCAACCAGCGTGCTCAGCACCCGCTTGCTGGGGATGGCGCGCAGCGAGAAATAAGCTGGCTCGTCGTGAAAATGGTGGCGCGCCTCGTCATAGCGCAGGCGGTCGCCAGGGTTGCTCAGCACACTGTAGGCAGCGGCGATGTCGCGGAACTGGACATCGGCCCCCTGGTTGTGGTTGGCGTCGGGGTGGAATCGCCGCGCCATGATCCGGTACGCTTCGCGGATGTCGTCAGCGGTCGCTTCGGGAGGAATTCCCAGAATAGCGTAGAGATTGCGCGATGCGTCAATCACGGTTCACTCTCTTGCTGCCGGTCGCTAACCGGGCATTTGCACCAGGATGACACTGATGTTGTCCGGGCCGCCCCGGTCGTTGGCAAGCTGTACCAGTTCAGCACAGGCGTGCTGCGGGTCACTGTGCCTTTCAATCACATCGGCAATCGTCTCTTCAGCGACCATATTCCACAAGCCGTCGCTGCACAGCAGCAGCCACGAGCGCGGGGGGAGCCGGCGCGTGATGGCGTCCACGTCGAGCGTCTCGCTCTGCCCAATAGCCCGGTAGAGCACGTTCCGTTGGGGGTGCTCGGCGGCTTCCTCCGGCGTGAGCTGATCTAGCTCGATCAGCCGCTGGACGAGCGAGTGATCGCGCGTGATCTGCTCCAGCGACCCCTCGCTGAAGAGATAGGCGCGGCTGTCACCCACATGGGCGATGTGGGCCAGGTCGCCCAGGATGACCGTCACGGTGACGGTTGTGCCACCTTCGGGGATCTGCTCGTTGACCGAATCGTTGGCGTCGTGCACGGCCTGACGGAGTACCTCGGCGATGGAAACCCGATCGGGGTCGTGCAGCCGCTGCTCAAGCAGCCCCAGCACCACCTCGCGTAGCACATGGCGCGCCACCATGCGCGTCGTGATGGCCGACGCCCGCTCGCCTTCCTGGTGACCGCCCATGCCATCGGCGACGATGAACACGCCCACATCGGGCAGATCATCGGTGCTTGAGCCAGCCATGAGCAGGCTGAGCATCGCGTCCTGGTTGTTGCTGCGCACCATGCCGGGATCGCTGAGCGCCCCGAAGCGGATGCGCTGGCCGGGCTGGGGAACCACTGTCTCCAGGGGAGGCAGTGGGCGTGTCGCCACGATGCCCATGCCCCTCTCCATTAGCCCGGCAGTGTCTTCGTCGCCAGCGGCAGACTCCGCTGCGGCACGGCTGGCGGACGAGAGAGGCGAAGGGCGTTCGACGACAGGCTCTGGCGGCGCGCTCACTGCTGCGTCGTCACCGTGCGTGATGACCACATCATCACCAGTGGGCGCGCCAGAGCGCGCCTTAATTCCCAGAATACGCCGCAGCAGATCCATAGCTTTTCTCCGGCACCTTATGCCTTTAGCGCGTAGACTCGATGATCCATCGAGCCAATATAGACGACACCCTCGTAGACCACCGGCGATCCAGGGATCGGCCCGCCGGTCTTGAAGCTCCAGCGCAGGCGGCCACTCTTCGCCTCGACGCTGTACACGTTGCCATCCACGCCGCCGAAATACACCGCGCCGTCTGCATAGGCAGGCGACGAGGTGATCTGCCCCTGAGTCTCGAAGCGCCAACGCTCTTTGCCGCTGGCCGCTTCAATGGCATACAACGAGCCGTCCACCGACCCGACGTAAACCTTGCCATCGCCAAAAGCGGGCGAAGAGACTACTGGCTTGCCCGTGCGGAACTCCCACACTTTCCAGCCGCGCTCCAGATCGAGCGCGTAAACCTGCCAATCCATCGAGCCGAAGAAGACCAGCCCCTCGTGCTCTAGCGGCGACGATGACACAGCACGCTTGGCCCGGAAGCGCCAGACCATGCGCCCCGACAGGTCTGTGCTCACCACCTCGCCCGACTCCAGCCCGACGACGATCAGCTCGCCGGTCACCAGCGGACGCGAACGCACCGCACCCCCGGCAACGAATTTCCACTGGACGCGCCCGGTAGCCAGGCGCACGGCATACAGATGCCCGTCGTCGCTGCCGAAAAACACGTGGCCGTGCGCAATGCTCGGCGAAGACAGCACAGGCCCCTGGGTGCGCACCGTCCACTGCAACTGCCCGACCCGCGTATCCACTGCGTAGAGCAGGTTATCCACCGAGCCGAAGATCACCAGGTTGTCAGCGTCGGAGATGGCGGGCGTGGAAACGACCCGCTGCTCAGACGGGTACTTCCAGCGAAAGGAGCCATCGTTGGTGTTGAGGGCATACAGGTTGTTGTCGTGCGCGCCCACATAAAGCACGCCACGATGCACTGTGGGCGAGGAGCGAACTTCGTCCTCGCACTCAAAAACCCACAGCGGCTTGACGCCCGCGCCAGACCAGTCCGCGCTCTCCTCGACCATTTCAGGCACATGAATGCTGAAGGTGGCAGGAGTAGGCTGGCTAAGTTGCTCCAGGGCCTCCTTCATCAGGGCAGCGTTGGCGAAGCGATCTGCTGGCTTGAACTCCAGCGCCTTCATGATGATCGCCTCGAACTCCGGCTGCACGTTGGGATTCACGTCGCGGATCGGGCGTTCGTGGAAGGTGAACGGCGGCTCAAGGCGCGGGTCACGGCGCGTCAGCAGGTGGTGGATCGTCGCGCCGACGCCGTACACGTCGCTGGCCGGGCTGGCCTCGCCGCGATACTGCTCCGGGGCCGAATAGCCTTCGGTGCCGATCATCGTCCCCTTCTGCCCTTCCTGGAAAATCTTGGCGATGCCGAAGTCCACCAGACGAATCTGCCCGTGTTGGTCAACCATGATGTTGGAGGGCTTCACGTCACGGAAGATGATCGGCTCAGGTTCCTGCAAGTGCAGGTAGCCCAGCACGTCGCACAAGTCCAGCGCCCAGCGAAGAACTGTGTCAACGGGCAGGAAATCGGTCGTCGAGTTGATGATCATCTCCACGTCGCGCCCGTTGATGTACTCCATCACCAGGTAGGCGCGAGTCTTGCTGGGGAAATACTCGTAAATCTTCGGGACTGCCGGGTGACTGAGCGAAGCCAGCATGTCGCTTTCGCGCTCGAACGTCTTGAGCGTCATCTCGCGCATGTTGGGGTCCGTTGAGAGATTGAGCATCTCCTTGACGGCGACATAGCGCGTCACATTGGGGAAGCGCAGATCGCGCGCCTGGTAGACCGACCCCATCCCGCCGACGCCAATCACCCCCGTGATGCGGTAGCGTCCCTGCAGGACTGAACCGGGCTGTAGCGCGCCTTCCCCTTGAGATTGTTCTGGCAGATTTGAGGCTATCTTTCGTGTGTCAACCATCCACCTACCCCAGGCGGAAACGACATGTGACCATCAGCATGATGGAGTGCAGCTCCGTTTGGCGCTATTATAGTGAGGCGCTATGGTTACCGCAATCGCCGTGAGGACGGGAGGTGCGTGCAAAGGTTACCAGTGACTTGTCCGATGACATGGGGTAAGGCCCCGTAGGGGCGTATGGCCATACCCCCTACGGGTGCAGCAGAGCACCGCGCCCATACTGCCTGACAGACTTTGCACATGCCCGAAGACACACACCTGATGCCCCTCGACTCCGCGCCCGCCCCTGTGATCGCCGCCCCGCCAGACGTGCGTGCTGCGCCGCTGGCCCTCTACGTGCACGTCCCCTTCTGCCAGACGCGCTGCACCTACTGCGCCTTCAACACCTACGCGGGCATGGCCGCCCGCATCCCGCCCTATGTGAGCGCCGTACTGCACGAGATTCACCTGGTGGGCAGCGCGGGCGAGCACCCACCTGCCAGCACGCTCTATTTCGGCGGCGGGACGCCGAGCCAGCTTCCCGCAGAGTCCGTCCGGCAGATCATCCAGGCGTGCGCCCAGTCCTTTGCCCTCGACCCGTCGGCGGAGATCTCCTTCGAGATGAATCCGGGCGACGCGGACGGAGCGTATTTCCGCGCGCTGCGCGGGGCGGGCGTCAACCGGCTGAGCGTTGGGATGCAGTCCGCCCAGCCCGGCGAGTTGCGCCTGTTCGCCCGCCGCCATACTTATGACGACGTGCGGGCCACCGTGCAGCTTGCCCGGCAGGCGGGTTTCCGCAGCGTCAACCTGGACCTGATCTACGGCGTCCCCGGCCAGCGCATGAGCAGTTGGCAGCGCAGCCTGGAAGCAGCCCTAGCCCTGGAACCGGATCACCTATCGCTGTACAGCCTGAGCATCGAAGAGGGGACCGCACTGCACGCCCGGCTGCTGGGCGGGCGCATGACCGCGCCCGATCCCGACTTGGCAGCGGATATGGTCGAGTGGGCAGCGCAACGCCTGTCCGCTGCCGGGCTGCGCCAGTACGAAATCAGCAATTGGGCCGCGCCGGGGCACGCCTGCCGGCACAATGTGCACGTCTGGCGCAACGCGCCGTACCTGGGCTTCGGGGCCGGCGCTCACGGCTGCGCGGCGCGCGTGCGCTACGAGAACGTCGCCAGGCCGGACGCCTACATTGTGCGCATCAGCGCCCAGCAGGAGACGCGCCCGTTCCCGCTATCGGCGGCAGCAGCGACGGCGGCTGCCTTGGATGGTGCCGAGGAGATGTCCGACACCATGATCTTGGGGCTGCGCCTGACGGAGGAGGGTGTAGACCCGGCGGCCTTTCGCGCTCGCTTTGGCCGCGAGTTATGGGATGTCTACGGGGCGGCGCTCGACCGCCTGCTGGCGCACGGCCTGATCGAGCGCAGCCCCAGCGGAGCCATCCGGCTGACGAGGCGGGGTTGGCTGCTGGGCAACCATGTGTTCAGCGAATTTGTGTAGGAGCCGTCGGTGAGCATCTCACGCTTGAAGTTATGGCTGGGCGGCTGCGTGCTAGCTCTGGCCGTCGCTGCCTGCGGTGGGGAAAGTGATGCCCCCGCCCACCCGCCGGCGATCACTCCACCAGGGGCCGCAGCGTCCCCTTATACCGCTCCCTTTGCCACGTTGTCGCCTGTCCTGGTCAGTCTTCAGCGCGACTATGAAGCTCTGTCCGCCGCGCACGACTCCTTGTCCCGCATCTGGGAAGGGCTGGCCAGGGGTGAGCAGGTGCGCTGCGGCGAGTTGCCATTCGTGCCCGACCCGGCGGGCATCAGCGATGAGGGGGATACTGACTACACGAACCTTGCTGCGCTGCTGCGCCGCGCCGCCATTGACCTCACCCGCAGCCGCCAGTTGTGGCAGGCGGAGTGCGCGACGGCGCGCCAGGTGCCCCCGTCCAGCGTGATCAGCGAGGGGTTGCTGGCCGTGCGGGGCGCAGGCGACGCCCTGCGCGAGGCTGGCCCGCTGCTCGCCGCCGTCCAGTGACGGGATGCGCCTCCAAATACGATGCGGTCGGC
>CAYNHD010000027.1:6967-19500 GCA_964396775.1 uncultured Thermoflexus sp.
AGAACGAACCCTTACGGCACGGGATACAGCGGCGTCTGTTTGAGCGCAGCGATGTTGGCAGCCCCGGCAGCGAACATGGCCACGCGGAGTTGCGTGGAGAGTTCCCAGATCAGCTTGTTTACCGCGTCCACCGACTGCGCGGCGGCCTGCAGAAACGGCCCGGCCATGCCGCCTAGCTCCGCGCCCAGGGCAATGCACTTGGCGATGTCCACGCCGTCGCGCAGGCCACCGCTGGCGAAGACCAGCAGCCCAGGGGCCGCCTCGCGCACGTAGCGCAGGCTGTCCGCTGTAGGGATGCCCCAGTCGGCGAAGGCGCGCGCGACGTTGGCGTGCTGCGACGTCGGCGCGCGGTGATATTCCACCTCTGACCACGACGTGCCCCCAGAGCCGGCCACGTCAATGGCAGCCACGCCCGCGTCGGCCAGTTGGCGGGCCGCTTGCGGCGAGAATCCCCAGCCCACCTCCTTGGCGATGACCGGCACCTCCAGCCCCCGGCAAATAGCCTCCACCCGCGCCAGCAGCCCGCTGAAGCGGCTGTCGCCCTCCGGCTGCACGGCTTCCTGCAGCGCGTTGAAGTGCAGGATCAGCGCATCTGCCCCCACCATGTCCACCGCGCGCTGACATTGCTCAAGGCCGTAGCCATAATTAAGCTGCACCGCCCCCAGGTTGGCGAAGAGCAGGATGTTCGGCGCCACCCGCCGCACGTCGTAGGTGGGCGCCAGCGCCGGGTCTTCGAGCGCCGCGCGCAGCGACCCCAGCCCCAGGGCAATGCCGGCGCTCCGGGCTGCTTCGGCCAGCGTCAGGTTGATCTGCCGGGCACGCTCGGTGCCGCCGGTCATTGAGGAGATGAGCAGAGGGCTGCTCAGCGACTTGCCGAAGACGGTCGTGCGCGTATCAACCGCTTCCAGGTCTAGCTCCGGCAGTGCCTGGTGCATGAAGCGCAGCCGTTCCAGCCCGGTTGTCACGCGGGGGAACTGCACGTCTTCGTCGAGATTGATGCGAATGTGATCGTCCTTGCGCCGCTCGGTGAGCGCAGCCCGCGTAACTTTGGTCATGGGGTAGTGTTCCTTAGTCTTGTACACAGTCTGGACAGCCGTCGCGGGACCGTGTAGACTTTACGCTCCAGGACAGAGTATACCAATGCACTGTTCGGCACGGCACACATGGTGTAGAATACGTGCGAGCACTGCTGAGCACCTGACCCGTCAGGACAAGCCACATAGCTAGGAGGCAAACCAACATGGCTACGACTCAGGAGCGCGTGACCGATATCATCGTCGAACTGCTAGGGGTGGATCGCGAAAAGGTCACGCTTGACGCAAGTTTCCGTGAGGACCTGGAAGCCGACTCGCTCGACCTCGTTGAACTGATCATGGCCTTTGAAGACGAGTTCGGCGGCGAGATTTCCGACGAAGAAGCGCAGAGCATCGCCACCGTCGGCGACGCCGTGAAGTACATCACCGAGAAAATGGGCGGCTGATTCCCCAGTCCGCCCGTCCAACCAGGCAAGACCCTCAGGCGATTGACATCCGTCAACCGCCCTTTTTGTTTACCGGGCCAGGTGTCTCCGCCCGGCGCAGCAGGCTCAGCCCCAGCAGCGCGACCAGGGCGCTGAACGCCGTATAGCCCACCGCCCCCACACCGACGCTCACCGCGATCTCGAAGTTGTCCAGGAGGGTGTGCGCTCGCGCCAGGCCCCACCAGCCCGCGCCGATCCCCAGGGCGAGGAGGGCCGCAGCGAGCAGCCCTTGCCAGCGGCGTGCCAGCTTCTCGGCCAGGATAGCCGCCACGACCCCGCCAACGCCCAGCCCTGTGAGCAACATCATCTGCCGGAAATTGGGATCGCTGGCGGCGCTGCCGAAGAACTCGCGCGGTGGCAGGAAGCGCAGCGCCACCAGCAGCGCGGCGGCCCGCAGGAGCCAGCGCACGCGCGCATCGCCGAGGTAATTGGCGTGGAGGGTCAGCGCCAGGATCAGCGCAAGCTGCGGGACACGCAGCAGGAAGCTAGTCAGCAGCGCCGGGGAACTCGCCCGCACCGCCGGGTGCAGGCTCGTCCACTCGGCCAGATCGAAGGCGTTCAGGGTAAAGGCCGCGGTGCTGTGCGTGTGCCAGGGCGCGTAGGTGCAGGCCAGCGCCAGCGCCAGCCCGATCACCCCGGTCAGCCCGATCCACGCGCGTCGCACGGCCCCTTGTCTCCTCTGCCCCAGGCTCAGCGCCCGCTGCCAACCAGCGCGTCGAGCCGCTCGCGGATGGCCGCGTCTTCCTCGCTCTGCTGGGCGAAGAATTCGGCCATGAACTGGCTGCGCCGCTGGCGCAGCGCCAGCGCAGCGACGGCGCGCAGATCGCCCACGTCCGCCACGTCGCGGCCATCGGCGGCGGCGTGCGCCCGCGCCGCCTCGAACATGGCGTACTCGGCGCGGTGCGAGTCGATGCCGAGCGCCTGCACCAGCGCCAGCCCCACCTCGACCACCTCACCGCTCAGTTCGGTCTGTTTGAGCAGTTCGCGCACCAGGCCGATCTCCTCGCGGGCCTGCGCCGTGACCTCGGCCCACTCCGCCAGGAAGCGACGGCGGTTGCTCTGGTAGCGGCGCACCCGCCGGTAAACCTCGTAACGCTCCGCCTGGTCGGTCAGGCCGTGCACGGGCACGCGCAGCCCAAAGCGATCCATGATTTGCGGGCGCAGCCGGCCTTCTTCCGGGTTCATAGACCCCACCAGCACAAAGCGTGCCCGGTAGGTGCCGACCATCGGCCCGCGCCGCACGGTGTAGCTGCCCTGGGCCGCCGCGTCGAGGATGGCGTCCACGATCAGGTCATCGAGCAGGTTCACCTCGTCAATGTAGAGCAGGTTCTGGTCGGCGCGCGCCAGGATGCCCAGTTCCAGCCGCACACGGCCCTGCTGCACGGCGATGCGCTCGTTGATCCCGCCCACCACGTCTTCCAGCCGCGCGTTGAGCGGCAGCTCCACCAGCTTGACCGCCTCGTAGTGGCTGATCGGCTCCCCCGCTTCCAGCTTGCGCTGGCAGTCCGGGCAGACATCCGACGCGCCGTCTCCCTCTGCGCCAGGAGGCAGGCACCCCTCCGGGCACAGGCTGACCTCGACATAGGGCAGCAGGTCGGTCAGGCTGCGCACGCAGGTCGTCTTGCCGGTGCCGCGCGGCCCGATCAACAGCACGCCGCCGATTGCCGGGTTGACCACCGCCAGCAGCAGCGCCATGCGCATTTCATACTGCCCCACCATTGCCAGGAAGGGGAAGGGCAGGTGCTCGGCCAGGCCCAGGTCGGGCGCTGGCTCGCGCAGCAGGCGGCGCGCGCCCGCCTGGTCGAGCAGATCCAGCAGGCGCGACCGTTGCTCGCCTGCGCTCACTTCGGGGAAGTCGTCTGGCACGGCGCGCTCACTCCTCGCTGGGCTGGGGGGCTATTCGCTGGCGCAGGGCTTGCTCGCGCTGGTGACGCTCCTTGCGCGCGCGCTGGCGCGCCGCCGCCTCCTGGAAGAGAAGCTGCTCCTCCGGCGTCTCGACGGAGAGCGGCGGGACGGGGTGCGGACGGCCCTGGCGATCAATGGCGACATAGACGAGGTAGGCCGTGTTCGTGTGGACGCGCGAGCCGGTCAGCGGGTCTTCCGCGACGACGGTCACCCGCACTTCCATCGAGGTGCGGCCCGTATAGGTTAGCTCTGCGGTGAGCGTCACCACGTTGCCCACGTAGATCGGCTCGTCAAAGGTCATGGAGTCAATGGCGACCGTGACCACCGGCGAGCGCGAATGACGCATGGCTGCCAGCCCGCCCGCCTCGTCAACCAGCTTCATGATCACGCCGCCGTGCACGTTGCCCAGCCGGTTGGCGTGCTCTGGGTTCAGCATCATGTTGAGCACCACGCGCGACTCGGCGACTCGTTTTCCTGGCATCTCGTCCGTCATGACCATACCTCAGTCTCATCGTGCAGGCGGTTTTTGGTGATTGGTTCTTGGTGATTGGTTAGGGCGTTTTATGCACCCTCCGCGCTCAGCGCAGCGGGAAGCGCGCAACGCCAGGTGCGGCGCATTGACCCCGCCCTGTGACCCCTCCCCGCCAGCGGAGAGGCAAACGCTCCCCTTTCCCTGCTTGCGGGGAAAGGGGCCGGGGGATAGGGGTCGAAAGCGCATAACGCGCTCAGCGCGGCGGAGCAGCGCCCCTACCGATCACCGGCAACTGACAACTGATCACTGACTACCGATCACCAACCACCAATAACCAACCACCAACCACCAATTACCATTGCCTCAATCCATGTCCGGGCGCAGGTCGGAGATGCGCTTGAAGATGTCCGGCTCCTCGTCGAGCACATCTACCGTGCTGAAGTCTAGCTCGGCCATCATCGGCGGCAACGGCGCGCGTGGTGGAAGCCGCTCTGGGCGGGGCGGTTCGGGGGGCGGGTGAGGGTGAAAGGGCCGGCGGCGCTCGCTGCGCTTGCGCAGGATGCGCCCGTCGCGGCTCAGCCGCCCGATCCATTCGCCGTCGCGCTTGTAGACCTCGCCCGCCTCGACAAAGCCGATGTACTCACCGCGCGTGTTGAAGAGATGCTCGCCAATCTTCGTCGCCTGCCAGTCGCCGCGTGTGTCGAATATGAACACGGGTCGGGTAGGGTTCTGCGCTGGTGTGCTCATCCTGACCTCGCCACTGAACGCCGCCAAGACAATGCTATTGTACCATCTGCCAGTAGACCGCCAGAAGTTGGGTCGCCGCCCGTTCCCAGGTGAAGAACGCCGCCTGGCGCACCCCACGCGCGATCAGCGTCTCGCGCAGGGCGGAGTCGTCCAGCAGGTGGCGCAACGCTCCGGCCAGGGCTTGCACATCGTAAGGGTCAACGAGCAAGGCTGCGTCCCCGGCCACTTCGGGCAGGGAAGAGACCGTCGAGGTTACGACGGGTGTGCCGCAGGCCATCGCCTCCAACACCGGCAGCCCGATGCCCTCATACAGCGAGGGGTACGCCAGACAGACAGCTTCGGAGTACAGCGCCGGAAGGTCTTCATCGCGGGCGAAGCCGGTGAAATGCACGCGCTCGCTCATCCCTAGGTCGCGCACGGTCTGGTAGATCGGCGCGTCCAGCCAGCCGCGCCCCCCGGCGATGACCAGATGAACGTCCGCATACTGCGGCCCCAATGTAGCAAGGGCTTCGATCAGACGGGCGTAGTTCTTGCGCGGTTGCACCGTCCCCACCGAGAAGATGTACGGGTTCGGCGGCAGGCTGTAACGGGCGCGCACCGCCTGGCGCGCGTCCGCGTCCGTGACTGGTTTGAATTCGGGATTCACGCCGCCGAGCAGCACCGTAATCTTGTCCGGCGGCGTCCCATATAGCTCAACGAGATCGTCTTTCGTCGCCTGCGAGTCGGCCAGGACGTGCGTTGCCCGGCGCACCGAGCGCGGCACTACCGCGTCCAGGTACGCTTTCAAGACAGGCGTTGTCGTCTCCGGCGCGCGCACGAACGATAGATCGTGGACAGTGAGCAGCGTCCGCGTGCCCGGCAGGGTGGGCGGCAGCGTGAAATCGGTGGCGTGGAAGAGTTGCACCCGGCCCGTGAACGCTTCTACTGGCAGCGGAAGTTGCAGGCGGTGCCACAGCCGGGCGAACCACAAGGGAGTGATGCGCGTCGGACGCCAGGCGAAGTTTGCGCCCGGCGAAGGCGGCAAGGCGCAGCGCTGTGCTCCAGCGACAAAGAGGCGATAGGGAGTGGCGTCGTCCAGGGCGGCCAGCGCGCGCACCAGCTCGCGCACGTAGCGGCCAATGCCCGCGCCTTGCTCGTGGGCGGCGGTATAGTCAATGCCGATTGCTGCCATCGCCGGGCCAGCCACCCCTCCGCCGCAGCGCACGGCTGCCTACCATCAGAATGCCCTCGCCTGGCGGACGCGACTCCACGTCATTCCACGTCGTTGTACGTCCAGTAGCGGTTGGCGAAGAAGTTCCAGACCATGACGATCCAGATGGCAAAGAACTGGGCGATGTTCGTGCCCAGCCGCCGCGTTGCGGTCGCCGCGAGCGGCCCGCTCAGGCCCAACCCGTTCAGCACATCCGCGCCAAGCTCACCCAGGGGGCCGTAGAGCGTGCGCACCCACACCAGCCGGAAGGCCAGCCCCAGGACGCTGACGATGAAGAACTGCAACCATTGCCGCCGGACGGAGCGAGTCCGCGAATCCGGGTACGTCCAGTAGCGGTTCCAGATGAAGTTGCTCGACACCGCCGTGACAAAGGCCGTGCCTGTCGCCAGGGCCACCTTCAATGTCACGTTCGGCTCGGTGGGGCGCAGGATCGTCGCCTGGAGCAGGTTAAGCATCCCGAAGTCAATGATCGCCCCCAAAACTCCGACGGTGGCGAACTTCAAGAAGCGTTCGACCTCGCGGGCGCGCGCCGTGCCCGCACGCCGGCTAATGCGCACGATCACCTGGTTCCACCAGGCAAACCCCCGCGCCAGCCAGTCCTTGTTCCGCTTGGCCATCTCTCTTGCCGTTTCAGTGCTCAGCATACTCATAATCCGTGATCTGATACGGTGAGGCGCTGCTCACCCAGGCCAGCAGCCCCAACATAACTCCCAGGTGGAGAAACAGGTTATTGACAGTGAGCTTGTCCACCATGCTGTGGACGGCGAAGTGCGTCCAGGTGCCCAGCAGTCCCAGCGCAAGCCCGCGCCAGAGCGGGTCGCCGTGCCACAGGCTGCGTACCGTCCCCCAGACGATCCACGCCCAGCCCAGCAGATAGCCCGCCAGTCCCACCAGCCCGGCCTCGGCTAGGAGATTCAGATAATCGTTGTGCGCGTGACCGAGCGCGTTCGGCCAGCGCGGTAGGGCGTACTCAGGGTAGACGACTTCGTAATTGCCCAGCCCGACACCCGTCCACAGGTGCGCGCTGGCCATCGCTGCCGCCGCCTGCCAGTGCGCCAGCCGCTCGACTGTGGCGTAGTTCACATCGTTGATGGGCGCGCCGCGCACGTCCTGCAGGCCCACGAAGTCGTCAAATACACTGTCAATGCGCGCCTGCACAGCGCCGGGCAGCGCCCCGGCCAGCCACAGCCCTAACGCCAAAAACGCCCCCGCGCTCACCAGAACAGCCCCCTGCCAGCGGCGGCGTGGCGCAAAGAATACCATCGCGGCGCCGGCCCCGCCAAATCCCAGCCACGCCCCGCGCCCCCAGGAGGCGATCAGCCCGGCCAGCAACGCCGCCGCGCACAGCGCGTAGAGGGCAGCCAGCGCCCCGTCTTGCGCCGACCCTCTGTTCTTCCACCAGGGCGACCTGTCCCGGCGCGCGCGTTGCCAGGCGCGCCCGGCATGGCCCCAGGCCAGGCCCAGCGCCAGCGGTAGAGCCAGTCCCATGAAAGCGCTGAAGGGGTTGGGCTGGCCGAAGGTGCCGAAGGCGCGGAAGTGGCGGTAGTCGTCAATCCACAGGTGGGCCGCGCCCGACCCGCCATAATACTGGTACAGCCCGATGGCGGCCTGCAGCACCGCCGCCCAGACGACACCGAAGGCGATCCAGGCCCAGCGGCCCGCCCGCCCATAGTCCAGCACGATGAGCACGAGCGCGGCCATCGCCGCCCACTTCGACCACTCGGCCAGCCATGCGCTCGCCGACTTCGCCCCCCACAGCGACGGCGCGAACCCGGCCATGATCACCGCCAGGGCCAGCAGCACCCACGAACGCGGCAGCGGAACCCCGCGCCGCGCCGTGACGCGCCACAGCCCCCACACGAGCACGACCGCCGCGAAAGCGATCTGCCCCACGTCGAGCGGGAGTGGCAGCGGCGCTTCAGTGGCAATCAGCGTCTTGAGCGGCGCGACAGCCAGCATCAACACGACGCTTAGCGATGGCTCGACCAGCAGTGTCGCGCCAACGGCCACCCCGCCGAGCAGAGCAAGCGCCATCGCCAGCGGAAGCTGTGCCACAAGCACTCCCGCAGCAATGGCCGCGCCACCCCACAGGGCCGCACCCTGCCCGGCGAAGAGCCGCCGGCTTGAAGACCAGCCTGCCGCGCTCACACCCGTTCCCGGAAGTACTCAATCGTCTGGCGCAGACCATCCTCCAGACCGACGCGCGGCTCCCAGCCGAGCACCGCCCGCGCCCGCGCAATGTCCGGCTGGCGCGTCTGCGGATCGCCCTTGATGCGCTGGTCGGGCCGGACGGTGATCCCGGCGGGATTCCCCGTCATCTCATTGATCAGGTCGGCAAGCTGGCGAATGGTCATCTCGCCGGGATTGCCGACGTTGACCGGCTCGTTGAAGTCAGCGAGCAGCAGCCGGTAAATGCCCTCGATCAGGTCGGAGACGTAGCAGAAGCTGCGTGTCTGCGACCCGTCGCCGTAGACGGTCAGCGGCTCGCCGCGCAGCGCCTGCCCGATGAAGTTGGGCACCACACGCCCGTCGTCCAGGCGCATACGCGGGCCGTAGGTGTTGAAGATGCGCGCGATGCGCGTGTCCACATGATGCGTGCGGTGGTAGGCCATCGTCATCGCCTCGGCGAAACGCTTGGCCTCGTCGTAGACGCCGCGCGGCCCGATGGCGTCCACATTGCCCACATAGCTCTCGGTCTGCGGGTGCACCAGCGGATCGCCATAGACTTCGGAGGTCGAGGCCAGCAAGAAGCGCGCCCTCTTGTCTTTGGCCACGCCAAGCGCGTTGTGCGTGCCCAGCGCCCCCACTTTGAGCGTCTGGATCGGGTACATTAAGTAGTCAATGGGGCTGGCTGGCGAGGCGAAGTGCAGCACGGCGTCAATCGGGCCGGGCAGGTAGATGTAGTTCGTCACGTCATGCTTGATGAACGAGAAACGCTCGTTCCCGGCCAGGTGCGCAATGTTGTCAATCGAGCCGGTGAGCAGATTGTCCATGCCGATCACCTGGTGACCCTCCGCCAGGAAGCGATCACACAGATGAGACCCCAGGAACCCGGCAGCGCCGGTGATCAGGATGCGCATACCTCTCTTGTGCCCCTCAACGCACAGTGCCAGCAGACAAACGGGCGAAGTGTACCACAAACCGGCGACAAGCCAAGCCTCAGAACGCGGCGTGGAGTCTACGGACAGGTCGTCAGGCAGTTGCCAGAACGCCCCCATCTCCCGGCCCCTTCCCCCAGCAAAGCCAGGGGAAGGGGTGAGCGGCTTGCCAGACCGTCCCCTCTCTAGCTTCGCTGGAGGGGGGATTGAGGGGGAGTCGTTCAGCGAGCATTCCCGAACTTCCTCTGGCGACAGGTTGTTCGGCACCCGCCCCGAACACGGTAATCGGGTCTAGCGTCCGCGCCGTTTTACCTCACCCCCTGGCCCGATCTGCCTTCTGCTCCGCCACTGCGCCGGGCGCTATGTCCTCCAGGCGGTGCAGCAGCCCCAGCGATAGAAAGAACACGAACGCCAGGTTGATGGCGAAGTAGCCCACGTCCACCAGCCCGTGCGCCAGGAAGTCGGCCATGCTGCCGGCCAGCCCCAGCACCAGCATGAACGCGACAGGATCAGCGCCCGCCACCCGCCCGCGCAGCCGCCACAGCCTGCGCCAGAACACGACCTGGAAGGCCAGCATGAGGATCACGCCGAGGATGCCCAGGCTCACCCAGTGGTTGAGCACCAGGTTGTGCGGGATGGAGAGGTTTGGCTCCTCCCACGCTTCGGGCAACAGGTAGCGGCTGCGGTACCAGTACAGAAACTGGTCGAGGCCCACGCCGGTCAGCGGGCGCTCGCGGATGAGCTGCCACGCGCTGTACCACAGGTGCCGCCGGAAGGTCGCCGTGCTGCCCAGCAGATCGCCCAGGCGCGGCAGCAGCAGCGTCAGCGGCACCAGCGCGACCAGCACAGCCAGCGCCGCGCCGATCACCGGGGCCAGCGAGCGTCGCCCGCGCCAGAAGACCAGCGTGACGATCAGCGCCGCCGGCAGGCCGAGCAGAATCGCGCCCCGGCTCTGGCTGAGCAGCACGGCCAACAGCATCACCGCGCCGCCCAGCGCCCCATAGAGCCAGCGCCACGAGCCGCGCGGCGCGACCAGGGCGTAGGCCAGCGCGAAGGGCAGGCAGCGCCCCAGGTACATGCCCACGCCGTTGGGCGAGCCGTAGACGCTGATCAGCCGCCGCGCGCCGTCCTCGGCCTCCACCACCGACTCGCCCATCGCGTACAGGTACAGCCCCACCAGGGCTATAGCCCCGCCCGTGAAGAGCAGTGCATCGCCCAGCCAGAGCAGGTCGCGCCTAGAGGGGTGCAGCCAACGGATCAGGAAGTAGAACAGGGCCGGCTCCAGCACCACCACGCGCAGTTGGCGCAGCGCGGGAGTCCGGAACTCCGACCAGCTTAGCGAGACGACGCCCAGCGCGGCGAAGGCCAGAACCAGCCAGTCCAGTCGCGTGGGCCGCAGCGCCACGCGCAACGGCTCCCCCTGCTGGCGATGCCGCGCCCAGTCCACCACCGCCCGCGCCAGCAGCGCCGCGACGGTCAGCGCCAGGTAGACCTCGACCGTCGTGAAGGCGCTGAAGAGCAGATCGAGCGTAGAGAGGAAGAACGCCGACCAGAAAATGATCAGCATCAGGCCGAGCAAAGGCCGGTTGTAGACCAGCACGAACAGCACAGCCAGCGAGGCCAGTGTGATCACGAACGCCGGTGAGAGCGTGGCGATCCCCGCCGTGAGAATAGTCACGGCCAGCGCCGGCTGGTCGCGGCGCAGCAGCGCGGGCAGCGCCTCCCCCCAGGTGACCAGCGTGCCCAGCAGCAGCACGAATGACACGAACAGGCTCAGCAGCCATTCCAGGAAGCGCCGGAAGGTCTGCGGCGCGGGCACGGCGAGTTGGCTCCAGGGCAAGCGCGATGCAGTGAGCACCAGCCCCAGCAGCGCCAGCCCGCCGACGATCCCACACGCCCACAGCGCCCGCTCAGTGGCCGCTGTGTCCGGCGCGACGGCCACCGCGAACCCGGCGATGGGCCAGCGGTCGTCGCCCTGGGCGGGCCGGTGCACGATCTCGACCGTATGCGGCCCCTCGGTCAGCCCCTCCGCCACGCGGATCAGGCTTAGCTCCGGCGTCCGTTCTGGCGAGGTGAGCACGATGAACGCCTCGCCTTGCCGGTTGCGCGGCAAGGCGTTGGCCGGATGCCCGTCCACTGTCACAGTCAGGTAGGCCAGGTAATCGTCGCGGCGCAGGGCAATGGCGAAATCCGTCCCCTCGAACCGGACGGTGATCCGGTTCTCCACGCCGACGGACTCGGCCCCGGCGGGAAGCTCGGCATCGGCACCCAGGTCGCTGAAGCGCCAGTTCTCCGAATAGACCGCGTGCGCGTTGTGCGCCGGGTGCTGGCCGGGGATCAGCGCGTCGTCGCGCAGACGCAGCCCATCCGCCAGCCACACGGCGACGCGCGGCGCGACGGCAAACCCCTGGATTGGGTCGTCCGCGGGGGCGTCCGGCTCCCAGTGTTGCAGGATCAGCCCGCCGACCCAGGGCCATTCGCGCCGGGCGCGCTCGTAGGCGGCTTGCGTGTAGCGCCCCTGCTCCTCTGCGGAGGCGCTGCCCCAGATGGACGGCGGGCCGCGCCAGTCGTCGGGCAGCGCGTTCCAGCCGAAGTTGCTGCCCCAGAGCGGCTTGTCGCCGTCGCCGCGCCGCACCATCTCCTCGCGCAGCAAGATCAGGCGCGAGAAGTTGAGCACGCCTTCGTCCACGCGCCGGTCGTCCGGCCCGGTGTCGAACCCATACGGCTTCCCGGCAGCCGCGTCGAAGAAATCGCGCCCGCCCAGATCATAGATCGCGCGCAGGTAGAGCACATCGCTCAGGTTATCCGGCCCCCGCTCCACCGTGGGGGCCAGCGCCGCCGCGATGACGCTCGCCGTCGCGTCCGCCGCGTGAATAGCCGTGTACGCTTCGCGCAGCATGGCGACGTAATGCGCCGGGCGCGGGTCCAGCCCGCCCCAATGCGAGGTGATGTTCGGCTCGTCCCAAATCTGGTAGTAGGCGATCTGGTCGGCATAGCGCGCGGCGACCGCCCCGGCGAACTCCCCGTAGGCGGTCACGCTGGCGGGTGGCGCGTAGGGGTGATCGGGGGCCAGTTCGTGGCGCGCCCAGGGCGGCGTGCCGTCCAGCACAGCGACCAGCGCCAGCCCCTCGCGCGCGGCGACGGCCTGCACAATCGCGTCGTAGGTGTCCCAGGCGTAGACGCCCGGCTCCGGCTCGACGCTCGCCCACAGGAACGGCTGGCGCACCCAGGTGAAGCCGGCGGCGGCAATGCGATCTAGCTCGCGGGCGAGGTCGCCGGGCGCGTATTGCGTCAGTTCGACGTTGACCCCGGCCAGCGGCAGGCGGTACGGCAGGTCGAAGGTTTCGGTCGCCTGCTCCCAGCCGCGCACGTCTTCCGCGCGCGCCTGCAGCACGGCCCACGCGCCGACGGCACTCCCCGCGATCAGGATCAGGCACGCCCAGAAGACGAGCCAGCCCGCCCTCATCGCACCCCGGCCCATCGCGGGCGCGACGCCTGCCCGTCGCTCGTGATCTGGTACGCCTGCCCTGTCTTCACGTCAATCACCCACAGGTTGCCCTGGTAGATCAGCGCGATCTGCCG
>CAYNHD010000028.1:0-18826 GCA_964396775.1 uncultured Thermoflexus sp.
CTGGAAGAGGTCGCCGCCGGCCTGCTCGATGGCTCCATCTCCACCGGCTACGGCGAGTAAGCCTCGGCAACAGGCCGTAGCTGCCATCCTCATAACAAGAACGCGCTCCCTCGCCGCCCAGCGGGGGAGCGTTCTTCTAGTCAGCCTTCAGCGGTCAGCAATAATGGGGCTGCTCCACCTCGCACACGTTTCCCTTTCGGCGAGGCTTGCTTCGGCACTCCTGGCTTTCTAGGCACTGGCCCCGGCGGTGTCCTGCGGGCTGACCTGCGGCGGGCGCTCTCCACGCAGCATTCCCCTCACCGACAAATCCTCGTCAAGGTCCGGCCAGTGGATACCGGCGATACTCAGTTCGTACCGCGCCCGCTGTTCGGGCGTGGCCTGTGCCAGTCGCGGGTACCAATCGAGCGGCGTGGCGATAATCCGGCCATCAGCCAGCGTGACGCGCAGCATGGCGGCGCTGATCTCGACCGCAACCGGACGGTCGGCTTCCTGAGGGGCATCGCAGGTCTGAGTCACGATCTAGCCCTCCCCTGCATGACGCCAGCGCCCGACGACCCGTTCCAGCGCGTCTACAGCCAGGTAGAGCGCCAGCCCCAGCAGCGACATGGCCAGGATGCCCGCATACATCTTGTCGTAGCGCAGGCGCTGCCACGTCAGGGTGACGATGTAGTAGCCCAGGCCCTGGCGCGTCGCGTACTGCTCGGCGATGAACAGCACGGCGATGGCTGTGCCCACTGAGACGCGCAGCGCGGTCAGCACGGCGGGCAGCGACGCGGGCAGGTACACGTAGCGGAACAGCGCCCGCCGCCCTGCCCCCAGCGAGCGCACCGACTGGATGAGTTCCGGGCGCAGGCTGGCCGCTTCGTCGCGCACCACGACGAGAATCTGGAAGAACAGGATCAGCGCGATCAGGAAGACCTTCGACATCTCGCCGTAGCCCATGATGACCAGGATCACCGGCAGGAAGACGATCTTGGGGATGGGATTCACCAGCCCGATCAGCGGCGAGAAGATGCGATTGAGCACGCGAATCTGGCCCAGGCCCATGCCCACCGGCGTGGCGATCAGCGTGGCGAAGACGACCGCCTTGAGCACGCGCTCCGTGCTGGCGACGGTGTGCTCCCACAGGTCGCCCTGAATCTCCTCGACGAAAACGGGCAGCACATCCCAGGGATAGGGCATGATGTCGCGGCGCAGCACGGCGGCTAGCGCTGCCCAGCAAACCAGGAAAATGGCCAGCGCCAGCGCCAGGTTGAGGGCGCGCGCCCCGATGCCGCGCACCATCTGGCGCGCGGCACCTGGCTCGGCGCTCTCAGCGGCCTCGGCGGGAGTCAGTGGGCCAGGCTCAGCAGGGTGCGTAGTTCGGTGCATTTGTCCAGGAAGTCCGTTGTGCTGCGGTAGCCGGACGCGCCGGCACCGGGATTCTCGACGATGACGGGCGCGGTGTTGGGCGGCTGGCCCAGCACCAGAATGCGGCGGCCCAGGATGGCCGCCTCCTCGATGGCGTGGGTGACAATTACGCTGGTCAGGCCCATCTCCGCGCGCAGTTGCAGGATCAGGTTCTGCAGGTCTTCGCGGGTAGGCGCGTCCAGGCTGCTGAACGGTTCGTCCATCAGCAGCACGTCCGGTTGCAGGGCCAGCGTCCGGGCGATGGCGGTGCGCTGACGTTGCCCGCCGCTGATCGCGCCGGGGAACTTGTCGCGTTGCTCGTAGATGTTCAGCCGGCGCAGCCATTCCTCGACCATGCGGCGGGCCTCCTTGCGCGAGGGCGGTGGCGTGCCGCGCGGGGCGTGCGTGCCGTCCGGCCCGTAGAAGCGGCGCACGCGCAGCCCCAGGGCCACGTTGTCCCACACCGTCGCCCAGGGCAGCAGGCCGAAGTCCTGCAGGATCAGCCCTGTTTCGGGGCGCGGGCGGCGGATCACCGTCTCGCCGACGCGGATCGTCCCGTTCGTGGCGCGGCGCAGCCCGGCGATCAGCGTCAGCAGCGTCGTCTTGCCGCAGCCGGACGCGCCAATGATGGACCACGCTTCGCCCGGCGCGACATGCCACGAGAAGTCCTGGAAGATCGGCGCCCCGCGCGGGCCGTAGCGGAAGGTGAGATGCTCGATGGTGATCATCGCTTGTTTGCCGACGCCTCTCCCCCTAAATCCCCCTCGCCAGCGGAGCTAGAGAGGGGGACTTTGCCGCTCGACTCCGGGGACGCCTTCTCCCTGGCTTTGCCAGGGAGGGAGCAGGGAGTGGGGCGTCTTGTACCGGAAAACGTCGCTACTCCAGCGTCATCAGATAGGCGACCAGCGCCGCCACGTCCGCCTCGCTCAGCGTATTGTAGGCAGGCATGATCGGCCCAAAGCCCTCGACGACAAAGGCCGCCGGCTCGACAATGGCCTGATGCAGGTATTCGTCCGCGCTCAGCCCGGCGACCGTGTTGCCCGCCCGGCCCGCGATTCCGGCTACCGACGGCCCGGCGCCTGCTGTCCCGTCCAGCGAATGGCAGCCAGTGCAGCCCAGGCTGGCGAACAGCGCCTCGCCCTGAGCGGCGTCACCGGCGGGCGCAATCGCTTCCAGGAAGGCCGGATTAACGGTGTCGGCGTAGCTCGCCGTGCTCTCCACAATGTCCTGCTCGATCAACCAGGCAACGGTGTCTTCCCAGGCGGCTTCAGTGGTGATCTCGTAGGTGGGGAAGGGTGGCAGCGCGTAGGTGTCCTTCACGCTGTCGGGCACGTTCGTTTTCTCCAGCCACAGGGCACGGTACGCCTCCGGATCGGCGTTGATGTCTTCAGCGGCGCGCATCCACGCCCGCAAGAAGCCCTCGACGGCCTCTGGCTGCTCCTCGATCACCTCTGTGCGGAAGCTGAGCACGCTCTGGCTGAACTGCGTCTCGACCAGCGCGGTATCGTCGGCGATCAGGATCGCCCCGCCGACGATGGCCGCCTGAGCCAGCGGATCGGGCAGGCAGGCCACCTTGAACTGGCCTTCCATCAACAGTTGGAAGCGGATGGCGATGTTCGGCTCGGCGCGGAAGCTCAGGTCTTCGGCGCTGATGCCCTCCGCTTCGAGGATGCGCTGGGTGATGTAGTGGATGACCGAGTTCTCGCTGATGCCGATCTCAACGTTGGTCAGGTCGCTGGGGAGGGTGATGTTGCTGCGCGGCGCGGCCAGAATACGAAACTGCGGGTGATCCGGGTAGGCGCGGCGGGCCAGTGAAACGATCTGGATCAGCGGCTCGTCCTGGTTGAAAATGCCGGTGCTGATCAGGTCATTGACCATGCCATCAATCGCGCCAGCGATAACCAGTTGGTCGCGCTCCAGGGCGCTGCTGACCGGGATCAACTCGATCTCAATGCCCTCTTCGGCGAAGTAACCAGCTTCGTCGGCCACGTAGAAGGGCAGCACGTCCAGGATGGGCAGCAGGCCCATGCGCAGCGTGGGCGCGTCCTGTGCCCGGGTGCGTCCGGCCAGCGGAACCAGGCTCGCCGCAAGTACGGCAGCGATCAACGTGAGGGCAAACACAGTCTTGTGCATGATGAATACTCCTTGTGCTTGGTGTGCTTATAGATCGCCAGCAACCGATAAGTGGTAGGCAGCGATCGGGGAGTGATCGGTGATTGGTCATCAGTGCTCAGTCTGCGGGCGCTCGCAGCGCCCATTCAATGACCGGCAACCAATCACCATCAACCAGCAACCAACGACCAATACCCATCACTAGTGATATTCGGCGCATCCGCACCTAATGTCAACACCTGACAAACACAGGTCTCCCGGCGAGGGGAGACCTGTGTCCTGCACCGCACGGGATCGCCGTCAGGCCAGACGCTGGCGGAACACCTCGGTCAGCGCCGGGACCACCTCGAACAGGTCGCCGACGATGCCGAAGCGGGCCAGCTTGAAGATCGGCGCGTCGGGGTCTTTGTTGATGGCGACGATCACTTTGGCCGTGCGCATCCCCGCCTGGTGCTGGATGGCCCCAGAGATGCCCGCCGCGATGTACAGGTCTGGCGAGACGACCTTGCCCGTCTGCCCGACCTGGTGCTCGTAGGCGATCCAGCCCGCGTCCACAGCGGCACGGCTGGCCCCCAGCGCCGCGCCGAGCACGTCGGCCAGCGCGCGCAGCGGGGCGAAGCCCTCCGGCCCGCCGACGCCGCGCCCGCCCGCGACGATGACGCTCGCGTCGGTCAGGCTGACCTGGCCGCCGCTCGTCTCGACGCGCTCGATCTGGGTGGGGATGGCGTCCGGGGCCAGGGCGGGGCCGACTGCGATCACCTCACCAGAACGCCCTGGTTGGGGTTCCGGCACAGGGAAGGCCCGCGGGCGCAGCGCGGCGAACTGCGGCCCGTCACTGATGGCTGTCTCCACACGCAGCACCTTGCCGCCCAGCACGGGGCGCACCGTGCGCAGCTTGCCGCCGTCCAACGCCAGTTCAGTCACGTCGGCCAGCAGAGGCGCGTTCAGGTCCGCGGCGGCCCCGGCCAGCAGTTCGCGCCCGGCGACGGTCGCCGCGGCCAGCACCACGTCCGGTGCGCGCTCCTCCACCTGCGCGGCCAGCAGCGCCACATACGGCTCGAAGCGGTAGCGGGCCAGCGACGCATCGCCCGCCTGGATGACGGAATCCGCGCCGTGCTCGAACGCGGCCTGGGCGATGGCCCCGCTCTGCGCGGAGTCACCGAAGACGAGCGCCGTCACCGTCCCGCCAGCGGCCAGCGAACGGGCCACTCCCAGAGCTTCCCACGACGCGGTGACCGGCTGGCCGTCGTGCTGCTCGATCCAGACAAAGATCGCGGCGCTCATAGGATTTTCTCCTCCAGCAGGCGGGCGACCAGTCTGGCCGCCTTCTCCTGGGCGCTGGCCCCCTCGATGATCTCGGCGGAGCCTTCGCGCCTGGGCAGCTCGCGGTGCCCGCTGATCGCCGTCTTGGGCGCGACGGCGGCGGCGCTCAGCCCCAGGTCCGCCAGCGACCAGACGGGAATCTCGGCTTTGGCCGCCTTGCGGATGCCGATGAAGGTCGGGTACTTCGGCTCGTTGATGTCTTTCAGCACGCTGATCACAGCAGGCAGGCGACCGCTGACCACTTCGGTGCCCTGGTCGGTCAGGCGGCGCACGCGGATGGTGCGCGCGGCGAAGTCAATCGCCTCGATCCTGGCGACGAAGCCGATCATCGTCCAGCCGAGCTTGCGCGCCGTCTGGAAAACGTGCTGGTCGCTGGCGCTATCGGACATCTCCTTGCCGAAGATGACCAGATCAACGTCGCCCAGCTTGCGGATGACAGCGGCGGCGGCGCTGGCGTAGGCCAGGCTGTCGCCCCCGGCCAGCGCCGGGTCCCACACGCGAATGGCCTGGTCGCAGCCGATAGCCAGGCCGTGCTTGAGCGCCTCGGCCTGCGGCTCCGCCCCAACCGTCATGACCGTCACCTGGCCGTTGTGCGCGCCCTTGAGCAGCACCGCCTCGGTGATGGCGTATTCATCCCAGGGGTTGACCACCAGCTTGTCACCCCACTGGACGTTCCCGCCGGCGTCCACCGAGACAGCCGCCTCGGTGTCCGGTGTCATGCTTGCAATCGTTACGACGTGCAAAGGTCACCCTCCCTAAAGACGTAGCAGGATTATTGGAGCGCAGAGGCGCGGAGGTTGTTGGTTATTAGTTGTTGGTCAAGCGCGCATGACACGCAGTCGTCTTTACCAATTACCAAGAACCAATCACCGAAAACTCTCTCCTGCGCCTCGGCGGTGATGAACTTACCCCTCGCTCTGCCAGGTTGCGGCGTCGTAGGGCACCGGCTCGCAGCGCAGCGGGCGGTCGTGGCGGTAGCCCAGCGCGTAGTCGGCCTGGATGAGTTGCTGAATCTCGCTGGAGCCTTCGTAAATCACAGCGCCCTTCGCGTTGCGCAGGTAGCGCTCGACATCGTACTCGTCGCTGAAGCCATACGCGCCGTGCAGTTGCACCGCTTCCAGCGCCGCCTTGACGCTCATATCGGTGGCGAACCACTTGGCGACCGCTGTCTCGCGCGTGTTGCGCTGGCCCTGGTTCTTCAGCCAGCCGGCGCGCATGACCAGCAGCCAGGCCGCGTCGTACCACTGCTGCATGAAGGCCAGCTTCTGCTTGATAAGCTGGTGCTGGGCGATGGGCACGCCGAAGGTGTGGCGCTCTTTGGCGTACTTGACGCTATCTTCCAGGCAGGCGCGGATGCAGCCGGTCGCGCCGGCGGCGACGGTGTAGCGCCCGTTGTCCAGACAGCTCATGGCGATGTAGAAGCCCTCGCCCTCCTCGCCCAGCCGGTTTTCGAGGGGCACCTCGACATCCTGCATGACGATGCCGCCCGTTGAACCGGCGCGCACGCCCAGCTTGTGCTTCTCGTCGTAGGTGCTCACGCCTTTCATGTCCCTGGTGATGATGAAGGCGGTGATCCCCTTGTGGCGCGGCTCGGCGTGCGGGTCGGTCTTGGCGAAGACGATGAAGTGGTCAGCCAGCGTCGCCAGGCTGATCCACATCTTCTCGCCGTTGAGGATGTAGACATCCCCTTCGCGGCGAGCGGTGCTGCGCAGATTGACTGGATCGCTACCCGCCTCGGCCTCGGTCAACCCATAGCCGGCGACCTTCTCGCCGCGCGCCTGCGGGACGAGGAAACGCTGTTTCTGCTCCTCGGTGGCCCATTGCAGCAGCGCCAGGCTGTTGAGACCCGCGTGCACGGACATGATCACGCGCAGGCTGGCGTCAATGCGCTCCAGTTCCTCGCAGGCCAGGGCCAGGGTGATGTAGTCGAAGCCCTGCCCGCCGTAGCGGACGGGGATGTTGATGCCCAGCACGCCGTTCTCGGCCAGCAGCGGCAGCACGTCGGGGTGCGGCTGGTGCCTGCGGTCCCATTCCTTGAGGGTGGGGTAGATTTTGTCGCGGGCCAGCTCGCGCACCATGTCGCGGGCCATGATCTGTTCTTCGTTCAGTGCAAAATCCATAGCGGTAACATCCTTCAAAAAGCGCGCGCCTGGCGGCTGCCCGCCCCCTGTCAGGGAGAGAGCGTGGCGCCGGCGCTTCCCGTCACTAGGGCCGCGATTATAGCATGGGGTCTGGCGGCGAACGAATAGCGCCTGCCTCAAGAGGAGGCCTTTCACGATGGGAGCGAAATCTTTGAACCGCAGAGGCGCAGAAAGAACAAGACTTCCGAAGTCTTCGGAGACTTCGGAAGTCTGCCTTTCGCGCTTTGCTCTGCACTCTCTACAGCCTTTGCGGTGATGCTCTACCCCAGAACTGGAATACAGTCTTCAAGACACTCACCCACCCCCTGACACACCGTTGCCAACAAAAGTCTTGACAATGGCGCGTCGCCCGTGCTATACTGCCCGCATCCTATGAAAGGAGCAAAGGCGCACAATGGCAAATCGTACCTTCATCCGCACTCGCATGAGCGGCGTTCCCGCCGGGAACGAGCCTTGCCGTATTGCGCCTGTTTGCCGCTAAGGAAACTCGCTTAAACGAGGGACGCTGGCCGCGGGCGCAATGCCCGCGGTTTTGTTTTGCGATGACTCGTCCAACGAGTCCGTCGCCGGCCACACAAGCCGCGGGCACCCAGCTCGCGGCTTTTTTGTGCGGCACCACAGGCCCGAAACCGCTTTTCTCGCGTCGAAAGCTGAGCATTACCAACGCACCATTGAGGACATCACCATGATGGAGCATTCCATCCCCACACAGGAAGCGGCGCTCGTCGTCGAGAACGTCGTCAAGCGCTTCAATGTCGCCGCCGAACCCTGGTGGCGGCGCTGGATTGGGAGCCACAAGGCGACCAACAGTCATGCGGCTGGCGGACAGCCTGCCAACGGCCATGACGCCCCGCACAAGCTCAAGGCCCGGCATGGCAAGGAACTGGTCACCGCCGTGTCGAACGTCTCGTTCAGCGTCTATCGCCGCGAAATCTTCGGCGTGCTGGGGCCGAACGGATCGGGCAAGTCCACGCTGATCCGCCTGCTCTCCACGCTGCTGCTGCCGGACGAGGGGACGATCACCGTCTTCGGGCTGGATGTGGAGCGCGACGAGATGGCCGTCAAGCGGATGATCAACCGCGTGTCGGTGGAGGCGGCCTTCTTCAAGAAGCTCAGCCCCAAGGAGAACCTGCTCTATGGGGCGCGGCTGTACGGCGTCTCCGGCAAGGAAGCCGACCGCAAGGCCCGCGAGATTCTGGGGCGGCTGGGGCTGCGCGAGAGCAGCTACACCAGCCCGATGGAGGACATGAGCCGGGGGATGCAGCAGAAGGTGGCTATCGCCCGCGCCTTCCTGACGCAGCCGGTGCTGCTGCTGCTCGACGAGCCGACAACCGGCCTGGACCCGCGCTCGAAGCTGGAAGTGCAGGCGTTCGTCAACGAGCTGCGCGACACGCACGACGCGACCATCGTCATTACGACACACGACATGAACGAGGCCGACGCGCTGTGCGACCGCATCGCCATCCTCGACGATGGCAAGATCGTCGCCCTCGATACACCGGAGGGTCTCAAGCAACGCATCCGGCGCAACGGCCACGAGCCGACGCTAGAAGAGGTCTTCATGGCCCTCACCGGCAAGGAACTGGTCGAGAAGGACGATGTGACGGACTTCGAGCCAGAGAAGGTGTTGTCGTAGGGAGTAGGGAGTAGTGATCAGTGATCGGTCTTCAGTTTTCAGATGGGGGTGGGCAGGACGCCCGGCTTCGTAGGGGCGTATGGCATATGCCCTGCGACAGGCGCAGCAGAATAGCGCCCCTACTGATCACTGACCACCGATAACTGACAACTGACAACCGTTTTCGTGGGAGGCAACCGTGATAAAAGGCATTCAGTTGGAGATGCGCCAATCCTACGCATTCGTGGCGCGCAACTTCAACCTGGTCAAACGCTACTGGGGGTGGGAGGTCGTCTGGCTGGCCTATTCCATCGCCAACTCGCTCTCGGTGACGTTCATCGGGGCTGGGGCCGCCGAGATCACCGGCGAGACGCAGATTGACACCAACTTCCTGATCACCTACCTGCTGGTCGGGACGCTGGTCTGGCGCTTTCTGGCCAGCATCTTTAACAACATCAGCGAGATGATCGCCTGGGAGCGGTGGGAAGGCACCATCGAGTACACCTTCATGGCCCCTGTGCACCGCTTCAACCAGATGATCGGCCAGACGATCTTCGCCATCGTCTACAGCCTGATCTTCACCGTGATCATTGGCGTGGTCGTCGCGGCGTTCTTCGACCTGAGCTTCGCAGACGCCGACCTCGTTGCCGCGACCGTGATCCTGCTGGTGGGCAGCCTGTCGTTCGTGGGGATCGGCGTAGTGGCGTCCATCCTGCCGCTGCTCTACCCGGAGCGCGGCGCGCAGATGACCAACATCGTGCAGGCATTCTTCCTGCTCGTGTCGGGCATCTACTACCCGGTCAGCGTGCTGCCGGGCTGGTTGCAGGCCCTGGCGAAGGTCTCGCCGGCGACGTATGTGCTGGAAGGGATGCGGGCGGCGCTGCTGCCCGATACGGCGACCGCCGACCCGCTGAGTTACGTGTGGCCCCTGCTGATCATGGGCCTGATCATGCTGCCGCTGGGCATTTACCTGTTCCAGCGCGCAGAGAAGTACACCAAACGCACGGGCAAGCTGAAGCGCAACGGCTGATAGCCGTGCTGCCCGTGCGCCGAGAAGGAGTCTCTGCCAATGCACGCGCCTGGACTCGACTATCGCGATAACCTTGCCTGGAATCGCCAGATGGCGGCGGGGTTGGCCCGCCGCATGATGACCGGCGACGCTCCGGCGGCATGGGCACATAACACAGAAGTGGAAGTGCAGTTCGCCGTCAGCCATCTGCGGTTGGCGGCGGGCGACCGTCTGCTCGACCTGGGCTGCGGCTGGGGGCGGCACAGCCTGCCCCTGGCCGCGCGCGGCGTGCGCGTGACCGGGCTGGACCTGTCGCACGAGCTGCTGACGCTCGCCCGCTACCACAGCCGGCGACGCGGACTGACTGTTGACTGGGTGGAAGGCGACCTCGCGCGCCCGCCGCTGCGCGGGCCGTTCGACGCCATCGCCCAGTTCTGCGGCAACCTGCTGACCTGGTTCCCCGACCGTGACAGCGCGCGCGCTGCGCTGTGGCACGTAGCTGGGCTGCTGCGCCCCGGCGGGCGGCTGCTCTTCGGCAGCGAAGACTGGCAGCCGGAGCTGCCCGCGCGCGCCCAGCGTTGGGACGAGTGGCAGGACGGCGCGATCATCTACCGCCAGCGCTTCGACGCGCAGCAGCGCATCGCCCATCACCAGGCCGTCGTCTTCGGCCCGGCACATCGCCGGCGCGAGTACCGCCAGCAGGTCTGGTGGCCCACTCTGCCAGAGATGGAGCGGCTCTTCGCTGAGGTGGGGCTGGCTGTGGTGGAGCAGCGCAACGGGTGCGCGGACGTACCCTACAACCCAGGCGCGCCCGGCCTGGTCTACGTGCTAGAGCGCCAGAGCGCGACCAGCGCCCAGTGACCGGCGGTCGGCCTGGGTGGGCGGGCAAAACCGTTCAGGGGGTAGGGGCCGCTGCTCTGCTGCGCCCGATTTAGCCTCACCCCCTGTCTCGCTGCGCTCGGCTTGCCCCCTCTCCACGTCGTGGAGAGGGGGCGGCGAGGCCACCGTCAGGGGGCCGAGCGGGGGTGAGGCTCCGTAGGGGCGTATGGCGATACGCCCCTACGGGGGGTGAGGTCTATGCCCCGCCGCTCTCAGTCCGAGGGGGTGTCGGTGGCGCTGGCGGTAGCAGGCTGTGCGGGCAGTGCGGCGTCTTCGTCGCTGCCTTCCTCTTCTGCGGCGGCCTCCTCCTCTGGCGGAGCCTGCTCCTCCGGGGGTGTTCCGGCGGGCACAGCCCACGTTTCAGTGAGCAAGACCAGCCCTGCGGCGTCCAATGCCAGCGCCACTTCGTCCGCAGTGGGATCCAGATCGTTGAGGATGCTGTAGGGGAAACCGTGATCGGCCAGGTGCGTGCTGAGCGCGCCGAGCATCAGGGTGAAGTCGGTCGCGCGAATCTGATCCAGCCGGACGCCCGCCCCGCTCAGCGCATCGCGCAGTGGGGCCGGGTCCTGGCCGTGCAGCGCGGCGCAGAAGAGCACGCACGGCCCCAATAGCTCAGCGTGCGGAGTGGCGGGATTGGTTGTGGCGGCCAGGATGTCGGCCAGATGGTGCTCGCTGCCCTGCAGGGCGCGCGTGTGGCCGAGCAGATTGCCCATCTGCACCGCCACCATCATCAGGCTGAGCAGCGTGTGCAGCGCCTCGCGGTCGCCCTGGCCGATGGCCGTCGCGCTCTTGATCGCCTGCTTGGCGAGATCGGTTGTCACGCCGGCGGCCCAGGGCTGGAAGCGCTCGGCGCGCGGGTTCTTGCCGCGCTGCGCGGCGTAGCGCCAGTCCAGCAGGCCGGTGACGATGCCCAGCATCTCGGCGATGCCTGCCCCACGCAAGGACTCCGGCCCGCCCAGAATCACGTCCCAGTCCACGATCACCTCGGCGGCAGGGGCGGCGTTCAGGCGGACGCGGCGCTGGCGGTCGGCGAGCGGCTCGATGGCGACGGCGTAGGGGGTGAGCATGGAGGTGCTGTCCAGCGCCAGCGGCACGACGACGAGCGGCACGCCATTGCGCGCAGCGACGAGTTTGGCCGCCTCCAACGGCGCGCCGCCCCCCACCGCATAGACCACTTCGACTGCGCTGGGCAGGTTCCCGGCCAGGTACTCGAACAGCTCGCGGTCATAGCGCGACGGCTCAGCCTGGATCAGCACCGGCAGCGCCAGGTGATCGCTGACCACCGGCCACGCCTCGGCGCTGGTGAGCAGCGCCACGCGCCGGGTCTCCTTGACCAGACTCAATTCCTGGAATGTGATGCGGGGCAAGGGCCAGATCACCATCGCGCACTCTCCCTCAAGACCATGCTGCCGGTGTCCCTCATCTGCGCAGCAAGCGGTGTTTGTGTCCAAGTGTAGTGCGCTTTTCCGTTCGCGTCCAGTGCGACGGGAGGGGCAGAACATCACCGCCGAGGCGCAGAGAGTGTGGAGAAAAGTCAGAAGGGGCGATTCCCCGTTCTTCTTCGCGACCGGTGTTCGGTTTTCAGTGATCGGTTCTCAGATGAGAGGCCGTTCGAAAGGGCCTGCAACCCCACCCTAAATCTCTCCCCGCAGGCGGGGAGGGACTTCAAGAGCGGTCCTTTCCCCCTTCCCTCGCTTGCGGGGGAAGGGTCGGGGATGGGGGTAAAGATACCTCTCAAACGGCCTCTGAGATCGTCCCCCTCACCCGCCGGATTTGCGCAAGAGAATGGCCACAAAGACAAATTGAGAAGAAGCACGAGCACTCTTCGACAGAGTGGCCCCATGCCCGCTATAATCGCGGGCGATCAAGGGCTTGTTCGCGCCTGCCTGCTGCCTGGCGGCTCTTGCGCGCCCTGGATGTTGCCTGTCTTCTTCGCGGGGTACGATATGGTATGGTGACAACCTCTCCTTCCCAACCGCCACCTGCCCGGCGTTTCGCGCAGGTTCGTGCACGGCTTTGGTCTGTTTTGCAAAGCCTGCTCATTCCCACCCTATCCGTCTTTACCGCCGTGCTGGTTGGCTCCATTCTGATCCTGCTCGACGGGCGCGACCCGATCACCGCCTTTGAGGGGCTGATCCAGGGCGCTTTTGTCGAGCCGCGCGGCCTGTTGGCGACCTTCCGCAACATGACGCCGCTGGTGCTGTCTGGCCTAGCGGTGGCCTTCGCCTTCAAGAGCGGCCTGTTCAACATTGGCGTGCAGGGTCAGTTGGTCATGGGATCGGTTGTGGCGGCCTGGATCGGGTTCGCTGTCGAGGGGCTGCCGCCCCTGTTGCATATCTCGCTGGCGATCCTGGCGGCGATGCTCATCGGCGGGCTGTGGGCGGCCATTTCCGGCGCGCTCAAGGCTTTCGCCGACGCCCACGAGGTCATCACCACGATCATGCTCAACTACATCGCCGCCCAGTTTGCCGGCTGGCTGATCTCCACTGGCAGCGACGGCTCGCGGCCTGGCCCGCTGGCCAGCCCGGAGGCGGTGACTGACGCCATCGCGCGCACGCCGCCGATTCTGGACAGCGCCAAACTGCCGGTCATCTACAGCGTGCCGCCCAACTTCACGCTGCACATTGGCATCTTCATCGCCATCATCGCCTCGGTGGTGATCATGTTCCTGCTGCAACGCACCACCTTTGGCTTCCAACTGCGCATGACCGGCTTCAGCCCCACCGCCGCGCAATACGCCGGTGTCAATGTCAAGCGGGTTACCATCCTGACCATGTTCATCGCCGGGACACTGGCCGGGCTGGCCGGCGGCATTCAGACGCTCGGCGTCTACCATGATTACCAGGGCAACCAGAGCCTCGGCCTCGGCTTTGAAGGGATCACCGTTGCGTTCCTGGCCGGTAATAACCCCATCGCCGTCAACTTCTCTGCGTTCCTCTTCGGCGCGATGGATGCCGGCACCACGCGCATGGCGCTGGCAGCAGATGTCGCCAAAGAACTCATCCAGGTCATCCAGGCGTTGATCCTCATGTTTGTCGCCGCAGACCAGATTATCCGGCGGCTGTATCGCATCCGCGCAGCCGGGCCGGGGGCGCGCCTGCGGCTCGGCGGCAGGGACTAGGGAGAGCGAAACGTGGGCGAAACAGAACTGGGACTCGCCATCATCGCGACGATCAACTTCACGATTCGCTACTCGATCCCGATCACCCTGGGCGCGCTCAGCGGCATCATGTGCGAGCGGTCGGGCATCGTCAACATCGGCATCGAGGGCATGATGCTGACCGCGGCCTTTACCGGCTTCATGACCAACGTCGCGCTCAGCAAGCCAGGGGTTGACCCGTCGCTGCAAGCGGTCGGCGTGCGTCTGGGCCTGTCTATTCTCGCTGCTCTGCTCACGGGGGGCGCGCTGGGGCTGCTGCACGCGCTGCTCTCGATCCAGTACAAAGTCAACCAGATCGTCAGCGGCACGGTGATCAACATCCTGGCCCTGGGGTTGACCGGCTATTTCTACCAGCTCGACACTCCCACCCTGGGCAAGCTGCCGTCGGTCATCAGCAATCCCTGGACGCAGGCTGGCTCCTACAAGCTGAGCCTGGCCAGTAATTTCAATCTGTATCTGCCCTACGACATCGGGCGCATCCTGTTCGACAAAGACCTGATCACCTACCTGACGCTGCTGCTCGTTTTCCTGCTGGGCTGGGCGCTGTTCCATACCACCTGGGGGCTGCGCACGCGCTCGGTCGGCGAGAACCCGCGCGCTGCCGACACGCTGGGCATCAACGTCTACCGGCTGCAATACACCAACCTATTCCTGGGGGGGATGCTGGCCGGGTTGGGCGGCGCGTTCCTGACGCTGGCGGCGGTGGGCATTTTCGAGCAGAACATGACCACCGGGCGCGGTTTCATCGCCCTGGCGGTGATGATCTTCGGCAACTGGCGACCCTCGCGGGCGCTGGGGGGGGCGCTGCTGTTCGGCTTTGCCACCGCGCTGCAGGGACAGCTCCAGCAGTTCGGCATTGATCTCCCGCACCAGCTTGTCGGGATGCTGCCCTATATCCTGACCATCGTCGTGCTGGCGGGCTTTGTCGGTCGCGCCCGTCCGCCGGCGGCTGAGGGCGTCGTCTACGAGCCGGAGTGAGAGAGGTTGTTGGTTCTTGGTGGTTGGTTCTTGGTGTCTGCTCCGCAGGGGGCTTTCGTATGCTTGAGAGGAGACCTGGCTACTGCTTCCTGGTAGAACATGCATGAAACGGAAGCAGCTTTGAGCAATAACCAATCACAAGAACATGAGCCGCGCGCTGCTGATTGATACGAGGCGCTCTCGCTTCTCCATCAGTCTGGCGGTCCAGGGAGAGATACCGGGTGCAGGATTTTCGGAAACTAGACGTATGGCAGCTTTCACACCAACTGGTACTCGATGTTTACCGGGCCAGCGCCGGTTTCCCGCCGGATGAATTGTACGGCCTTACCAGTCAGATCAGGCGCGCCGCAGCTTCGGTTCCCACGAACATTGCGGAAGGTTGTGGGCGCGAAACGTCCGGCGAGCTTCGCCGGTTTCTGTATGTTGCGATGGGATCGGCCAGTGAACTGGAGTACCTTCTGCTTCTTGCGTGCGATCTCGGCTTTCTTGGGCAGACAATGTACCAACAACTCCATGAGAAAGTGTCGAGCGTGCGGCGGATGCTTAATGCGCTGATCCAGAAACTGACAACCAGCAACCGATAACTAATCAACCAATAACCAACAACCAATAACCAATAACCAGGTATACCCATGACTGAACCTGCTCCCTACGACCCCACCATCGTCCTCGAAGTCGAGGGCGTGACCAAGCACTTCCCCGGCGTGCTGGCCAACGATAATGTCAGCCTGAAGCTGCGGCGCGGGGAGATTCTGGCCCTGCTGGGCGAAAACGGCGCGGGCAAGAGCACGCTGATGAACATCATCTACGGCTTGTACCACGCTGACAGTGGCACGGTTCGGATCAAGGGGCGTGAAGTCCGCTTTGCCAGCCCGCGCGAAGCGATCCATCACGGCATCGGCATGGTGCACCAGCACTTCCAACTGGTCAACGTGATGACCGTCGCCGAGAACGTGGTGCTGGGCGAAGAGAGCACCGTCGCCTACAAGGGCGAGAACAACCCTCTGCTGCGCCAGGTCTTGCGGCGGCTGCCCAGCCTGGTGCTCTTCGCGCTGGGCCTGATCATTGGCTTCGCGCTGGGGGGGATAGGGTATGTCCTCGGCGGGGCGGTCGCCGGGCTGGTCGCGGGCGTGGTGATAGCCCTTCCGCCGGTGGCCCGCTTGTTGTGGGGTGTGGTCTGGCGGGTGGGCCTGGCGCTGGTAGCCCTGGCCATCGCCTCGCAGGTTGAAATGATCACCCAGGTGGGCATCACCGACATCGCCCTGCGCCAGAAAGTGGAGATGGTGCGCGAGCGCAAGCCCGTCGAGATGGACGGCGGCTACACGGTCAAGAGCGCCCTGGTGCGGCGCGAGCGGATCGCCTTCGACTGGGCGAAGGAATACCGCACGGCCAAGAACGCCAGCGGCGTGGTCGCCAGCGCCAAAGCGCAATTGGAGGAATATCGCGGCAAGGGCGTCCCCGGCTGGCTGTTGGACGCCATTGACGACGTGCCGCCGGTCGCCCAGGCGCTCAGCGTCGTGCTGCTGCTGATCGCCACCGGCGGGCACAGCATCGCCTCGTGGCGCGGCACGGCGCGCGCGCCCAGCCGCCCCAAGCCAGAAGACCTGGTGCTCGTGGGCGGGCTGTTGGCCTTCTTCGTGGTGGCGGCGTGGCTGAACCTCGAGATGGTCAGCACGGCGGCGCAGGTGGGACTGGCTGCTGTGCTCGCCCTGGCCCTGGCCGCCATCGCCTGGCGGGCGTATCAGCGCCGCCAGCACGCTCCTGAAGACGGCATCACCAAGCCCTCGCCCCTGGACGGGGTGCTCGATTCGTTCCTGGTCTTGCTGCACAACCTGACCGAGATTCGCAACGTGCGCGCGGCAGCGGAGCGCGTGCGCGAGCTATCGCGGCAGTACGGCCTGGAAGTGGACCCCGACGCCCCCATCGAGAAGCTGCCGGTGGGGATGCAGCAGCGCGTCGAGATCATCAAGGCGCTCTACCGCCACGCGGACATCCTCATCCTGGATGAGCCGACCGCCGTGCTCACCCCCCAGGAAAGCCGCGAGCTGTTCAAGATCATGCGCGAGCTGGCCGCGCAAGGCGTTTCCATCATCTTCATCACCCACAAGCTCAAAGAGGTCTTTGAGGTCGCCACCAATATCGTCGTCATGCGCGATGGTCGCGTGGTGGGCACTACGACGCCCGCTCAGGCGACGGAGAGTTTGCTGGCCGAGATGATGGTCGGGCGCGAAGTCATCTTGCAGGTGGAGAAGGGCGAAGCGCGGCCCGCCGAGCCGGTGCTGGAAGTGGAAAACCTGAGCGCCATTGACGACCGGGGGGCGGAGGCGCTGCGCGGGGTCAGCTTCACTGTGCACGCGGGCGAAGTGTTGGGCCTGGCCGGGGTGCAGGGCAACGGCCAGACAGAACTGGTCGAGGTGCTGACCGGTCTGCGCGAGCTGGCCGGCGGATCGGTGCGTCTGCTCGGCAAGGCGCTGCAATCCGAGCGCCAGCCTGCCGCGTCGCCCGGCGCGCGAATTGCCGCCTTTGTGCTGGATATGGTCACCGTCGTCGCTGCCGTCTACTTCACTGCCTATTTCACAGCCTATTTTCGCAACGAGGACATGAGCATAGGGCTGGTTGCGCCGGTGGCGCTGATCGTGGACGCGCTCTACTTCCTGGGAAGCTGGCTGGCCAAGAGCCGCACGTTGGGTATGGCGCTGGTGGGGCTGGAACTGGCCGACCAGCACGACCGGCGGCCCGGCCCGCTGCGGCTGATCCAACGCTACGTGGCTTTCGTCGTGCTGCGCGTCCCGTTGTTTATCCCGCTGCTGGTCATGGCCTGGACGGCGCAGCGCGACGCCGACCGCCAGAGCTGGCTCGACCGGCTGCTTGGCCTGCGCCTGATTCGCCGCGAGCGCATCACGCCGCGCCGCATCAAAGATGCTGGCACCAGTCACGTCCCCGAAGACCGCCAGCGGCATGGGCTGGTCAGGCTCTATTCGGTGGCCGACAACCTGGTGCTCAACGACTACTACGAGCGCCCCTTCGCCAAAGAGCCGAACCTGGCCGAGTTGCCCGGCGCGCTGCTGCGCTACCTGCTGGTGGTTGGCACCGTCGTAGCCGTCCTGACCGTGATCGCCCTGTATGTGTGGGATCGCTGGCTATGGACGGCGGTGCTTGACGCCTACAACGTGCCGCACGACCTGCGCGAGATCGGATCGTCGCTCTCGCGTGCGCAGAAGACGGTCTTGCAGTACCCGCTGAACATCGGCGCTGTCGCCCTGCTGCTCGCCGAGTTGGTGTTCGGGGCGATAGGCCACCTCGTCGCGCTGCGCGTGCTGGGGACGGAGCGCGTCCGGGCGACGGTGCGCAGGGTCATCACCCCCTTCCGGCAGGCGGCCTGGCAGAGACGTGGCGGTGAGGGCCAGGTTCCGGAGCCGCAGGGCGGCTTGCTGCGCGACGAGGGAGCCATCCTCGACCACGCCAATAATCTGATTGAGGAGTTCGACATCCGCACGCCCTCGCCCACGCTTGACGGTGGCAATCTGTCTGGCGGCAACCAGCAGAAGCTGATCGTCGCCCGCGAGTTCAGCCGCAGGCCGCGCCTGTTGATCGCCGCGCAGCCCACGCGCGGCATTGACGTTGGCTCGATTGAGTTCATCCACCGTCAGATCATCGAGCAGCGCGACGAGAACGCGGCGGTGCTGCTGGTCTCGGCAGAGCTAGACGAGATCATGGCCCTCTCCGACCGTATCGCCGTGCTCTACAAGGGCCAGGTCATTGACACGCTGCCCGCCAAGAGCGCCACCCGCGAGCAGCTTGGCCTGCTGATGGCCGGCATCAAGCCGGACGGCGCGCGGGCGATGGCAGAGCCGGTCCCCGCCTGATGAGGTGTGGGGCGTGGTGTGGGCGGAATGCCCCTCCCCCTGGCCCCTCCCCGGCCAGGCCAGGGAGGGGGAGAGTGCCATATTCGGCTGTCCAGGTCCCCCTCTCCAGCCAAGCTGGAGAGGGGGATTTAGGGGGTGAGGCGTGTGTAGGCGAGCCTAAGGTGGCTCATAGGAGGCGCAAAGATGCGCCCCCGGTGTATTTGCTCACCGTTGTCCTGCAAGTAACTGAGAGGTCGCCCCGTCTGCCGGTCATGGCATCCAGCCTGCCCACGCACTGGCCTCACCCCTGCTCGGCGCTAACGCGCCTCGCCGCCCCCTCTCCACGACGTGGAGAGGGGGCAAGCCGAGCGCAGC
>CAYNHD010000029.1:0-18666 GCA_964396775.1 uncultured Thermoflexus sp.
CGCCTGCGGGGGAAGGGCCGGGGATGGGGGTAAAGATACCTCTCAAACGGCCTCTAAGGGGGGAGGCATTCAGCGAGCATCTTCGACTCTCCCCTGGTAACAGGTCATCCGTGCACCCTGGGCGCTACTCGCCCGTCCCCAGGCCAAGCTGCTGGCGCAGCGCGAGCGTGTCGTAGCTCACCCACGCCTCGGCGATGGCGCCCGTCGCGTCGAAGCGGTGGATGACGGTGAAGGTCATATCCACCGGCTCGCCGGTCGGCGGGAAGTCATAGAACTCGCTGGCGAAGGTACCTTGCAGCTGCGCCTGCACCGCCACATAGTCCCCTTCGGCGATCACACGTTCAGACGAAACCACCAGGTCTGGCATGGCCTCGCGCAGCAGCAGCACGATCTCATACAGATCGTCGCGGGTCAGCGCCGGGCGATCCACTTCGCTGGGCGGCAGGTGCGCGACGAATTCGCTGGCATACAGCGTTTCCAGCACAGCCACATCGCCGGCATTGAACGCCTCTGCGATCACCCGCTGGATAGCGTCCTTGTGCGCGGTGAGCGCGTCTCCCGTCCCGCCTGCGGTTTCCGACGTTGGTTGAGGGGGCGCGGTCGCCGTTGATTTGGCTGCGGAAGACGAGGAATCAGAGACAAGCAAGACGACGATGATCACGACCAGCGCCGTCAGGACGATCACAGCCATTCCCGTCAAGACCCGGTTGCGTAACATGGCAGACTCCTTAATGTATATCAGCATTCCGTCCGATCACGCCTTGTCGCCGGGTGCGTGCGAAACCTGTCGAGCAGTACGGGAGCGTTGCTCTGCTGCGTCCGTAGGGGCGTATTGCAATACGCCCCTACGGGACTCCCCGCCCTGCTCAGCGTCAAGGGAGTCACTACAACCTTTGCACACACCCTTTTCGCCCCATCGTGCGTCCACCTTGCTTACTCCGACGGCGGGAGCACCGGCAGCCGCGAGAGGTCAGCGTTGGGTGTCAGCAGGTACGCCGCCATCCACCCCGCATAGCGCGCATCCTGCACCCGAATCCACTGCCCGTCCGCGCTGCGGCCCAGCGCCGCCAACGTCGCGCCAGCGTTCAGCCTGGTGAGGATCGCTGCGCTGAGACCCGGCCCGGCCCGCAGATTCACGCCGTTGGCCGCGTGCGCAGTCACCAGCGGCTGCCCGGCCAGCGCATGGTCGAAGGGCGCGCGCGTCTGGGCGGCGCTTACGGCCAGTGACATTTCCAGGCAGTCCACAGGGCGGGCGTCTTCGCTGGCTTCCGCGCCCAGGCACACGCTCGCCAGAGTGCGCGCCGGCCCAGCCACGCGCAGCGGCACGCGCAGTTCCAGCGCCGCGCCCACCACCAGCGCCGCATCGGGGACGAGCGTCCGCGTGCCGTCCGCTTCCGTCACGACGGCCCCATCCGGCCCGGCGCGCAGCGTCCGCCCGCCAGGGAGCGCCAGTTCAGCCCAGACCGGCGCTGAGGGCGCGCCGCGCGTGCGCAGCAGGACGTAGAGGTAGCGGTCATCGGCGAAGGCCGCCGCCTCCGTCAGGTCGTGCCCGGCAGCGGCGACATCTTCGCCGTCAGAGGCAGACCGCAGGCCGCGCCCTTCCCAGTCCGCAGGGTCGCCGTCCAGCGCCAGCCACGTCCACCCCGCCGGCAGCCCCGGCCACGACTCCTCTGGCAACCCCAGCAGCCAGGCAGCAGTCCGCTGGACAAACAGCAGATTTCCCGGATGGCGCGGCATCGTGCCATCGCGCACCAGGCCATAGTCGTTCTGGAGCAGTTCGGAATCGCCCAGGATGACGATCCGCGCGCCCGACGGCATACTGAGCGCCCGCGCGCCAACTGTAAGCCACCCGGCGGGCGCGTCCAGCCCGGCGTTGAACTCCAGCGCGGCCACTGCCGGCGCGCTTGACGTGCGAAAGACGCCAGAGTCCGTCTCGCCGTAGGCTGTGCCTGTCGCCAGCAGCGGGACGGCCTGGCTGCCCACGCCCAACGGGTCCACCGCCACGCTGCGCGCGCCCCACACCCACACCGGCACGCCGTAGCGGGCCAGCGGCGCGGTGATCGGCTCGCCTTCCAGTTCGGCGAACGTCAGCCCGTAAGTGCCCTCAAGCGCCTCAATCGAGTCAGCAGAGGCCAGCGGCTCGGCCAGGAAGGTGTTGCCGACCGTAATGCCGAAATCCTGCTCGATCAGCGGAGCCAGCCCGCCCCGGTTGAAGCGCGGGCGGACGTTGCTCCCGTCGAGAAAGAACTCCTCCGGGTCGAGCGCCAGCAGCAAATTCCCGCCGCGCTCCAGGTACTGCCACAGGTAGACCACCTGCAGCAGCGGCATACTGCGCAGAGGCCGCGCGATGACCACGACACGCGCTTCCTCTGGCAGCGGCGCGTCCAGCCGGACGAACTGCACGCGCGCCCCCAGGCCCCGGAACACGTCCGCAAGCTGGCTGATCCCCGCCGGGCCGACGTTGGTCATCGCCGCCGTGTTCAGCGGGCGTCGCCCTTCGACGATCACCACCAGGGGCCGCCCGCCGGTCTGCGCCCGCCCCACGCCGGTGCCGGTCGCCAGCAGCGCAACCAGCATCATCCCCGTCATCACCCACTGTAGGATGCGCATACGTCCGCCCTGGCTACTCCGTCCCGGCCGCAGGAGTCGGCGCGGGCGTGGGGAAGCTCAACGGGACAGTCGCCGTCTCGTCCGCGCCAGCCAGCCAGGCTACCGCCCGCAGCAGGAACTCGACATTGGCCGGATAGACGAAGGCCGCCGTGTTGGGCGGCGACGTACGCAGCCCACCAGCGTTGGTGGCGAAGTCGCGGTCGCCGATGATCAGCACGCGGCTGCCGCTCGCGGAATCCTCCGCCGCCACGGCCAGGGCCAATGACTCCGGCGCGGTGTCCTGGTTGGCGGTGTAGGCAGCCTCACCGATCTCGACATAGGCGACGTAAGCCGTCTCGCCGTACAGCGCCCCGCCGCCAAAAATGAGCGGCGTCGCGGTAAAGGTCTGGACGGATGCATCGAAGCCCACCGAGCGCGCCCCGAAGAAAGCCAGGTCGCCCGTCAGCCCGGCAGTCACCGGGTGATTGGCCCGCGCCCCGCTGGCGATCACGTCCAGCGCCAGGTTGCCCTCGCCGGAGGGCATGACGACGACATCATCGCGGGCGCGGAGGCCATAGTCTGCCCAGGTGAGTATGAACAGCCCGCGCTCGGCCTGCAGCGCCTTGTGCGCTTCGACGAGGGTCGAACCGTCGTCGGCGGTAGAGGTCACCAGCGGCTCGGCCAGCACCAGCAGCGCACCGCCCTCTTTCAAGTACGACCACAGACGCGCGCTCTGATAGTCGTCCAGGTCTTTGGTCGGCCCGGCGATGACCACCAGATCGGCGTCGGCGGGGATGTCGCGCCGCCAGTCGAGCACCTCGATCTTGGCCCCCAGGCTGGCCAGCAGCCCGCCCCACCGTGACAGCCCGTCGCCGGAGCGATCAAATGGGCTGGCTTCTTTGTTGTCCTCGCTGAAGTAGATGCGCACCCCGTCCAGGCGCGGCACGTCTTGCAGCGACGGCCCGGCCTGCAGGCGCGATGCGGTCATCGCCGCGCCCAGCAGCAGGGCGACAACCGCGACGAATTGCAGCAGATACCCAGGATAACGACGGATCATGAGCTTTCCTTTTCGCTTTGCTAGACGTGTTCAGCAGGTTGTGAGTCCAGGCTGGACTTCGGTTTTTGGTTATTGGTTATTGGTTTACAGTTTTCAGTTTTCGGTCGTCGGTTTACTATCCGAATTCTTGATTCCCGACTGCCCACTCCCCATTCCCCTCTGTGCTCCTCACCGCAGCAGCGCCCCGGCCAGCGACGCCGTCGCCGGCAGCATCTGCGCGCGCAGTGCGGCCAGCGGCGTGCCCGCCCCCACGTTGATGCGGCGCAGCCGCAGCGGATCGGCCCGGCGCAGATCGTTGATCCCGCGCTCGGTGGTGAAGGCCAGGGCGAACCCGGCCCGGCCCAATTCAGCGGCGACCTCCGCGCTGACGCCGCCGCCCGGATAGGCGAAGATGGGCAGCACATCGCCCACCTCGCGGCGCAGATCGTCCAGCGAGCCGAGCGCCTCGGCCCGCGCCCGCGCCAGGGAGACGCGATTGATCAGCGGGTGCGTCTGCGTGTGCGCACCCAGCGTCACGCCCTGGGCGGCCAGGTCGCGCAGCGCGTCCCAGCCGAGCACGGTCGGCTGAGCGGGCGCGCCGGACTCGTCGCACACACTCTCCACCCAGGCCATCGCCGCGTCGTGATCGAGCGTCTTGACGTGCTCGCGCAGCCGCTTGAAGGCGTGCCGCCGCCCGGCAGGCGTCCCCAAGATAACGCGGCCCTGCGGTGTGTCGAGCACCGCTCGCGCCGGGTCGTTGAAGGCGGCGTACAGCCGGTCCCACCAGAAGGCGCGCTCCGGGTGATCCGGGTAGGCGGTCGGCACGAAGAGCGTCACCGGCAATCCAAGCTGGCGCAGCACCGGCCAGGCGTGCTCGGCGAAGTCCGTATAGGCATCGTCGAAGGTGACCAGCACGGCGCGCGGCGGCAGCGGCGCGCCCCCGCGCACCGCGCCGAGCACGTCCTGCGCGGAGACAACGCGCCAGCGCGCGGCCAGGGCGCGCATCTGCGCGGCAAAGGCGGCGGGTGTCGCGCTGAGCTGCGCGGGGCTGAGGTGCGGGCGCGCACCCGGCTCGTCCACGCGGTGATAGGTCAGCACGGCGAGCGTGTTGGGCCGCCGTCCGTCGAGCCGCTCCAACAGCCCCACAGCGCCGGCAAACGCCGCGCTGTTGGCCAGCGTAATCGCTGCTCGCCGGATCATAGCCCCACCTCCTGCCCAGGCTCGGCAATGGCGGGCGCGTCCCCGTCGGCGCTGCCGACGAGCGGAGTCTGTAGAGGCGTATTGCGATACACCCCTACGGGGCGGCGTTCTGCCCCGCCCCTGCGCGCCCTGGAATCGTCACTTTGAAAGGCTCCCTTGCCCTTGCCCCGCTTATGCAGCAGCTTGCGCGCGATCTGCGGCAATTCAGCCAGCGCCGGACGCGGATCGTCCCAGGTGAAGCTGTCGGTGCGGATGCGCGGGTCGAGCAGGCCCGGCAGCGCGGTCAGCGCCGCCAATCGCCCCGGCGCGGGCAGGAATGCGTGACGCCGCCGCCCGACCAGCACGGCCAGCAGCCACACGATGTCCTTCTCCAGGTTGCGCGCCTTCACGCCGATCCGATAGCGCGTGTCCGGCGCAGCGGGGAGGGGTGGCGGGCCGTTCAGCAACAGGTCGGTCAGCCGCGCCGGGAAGTCCATCCCGCTGAAGACGGCCAGCGGCAGCGATCCCCAGATGCGCCCGTTGATCTCCATCAGGCGCGGCCCCCGCGCGCCCACCTTGAACTCGACCATGACCAGGCCCGTCCACTTCAGCGTGGCGACCAGCCGCCGCGCATACTCGTAAAGCTGTGGGTCGAGGGCCACGCTCTGGCGCAGGGCGCTGGCCCCGCCGGTGATCGGCACTTCGTGCAGGCGCCGGTGCTGGAAGGCGGCCAACGGCTGCCCCCCGTAAGCCAGCAATTCCACGCCGTGCCCCTCACCGGGGCAGTATTCCTGCAGCAGCACGGGGCAGCGCTCCTCGAACTCCCCGACGATGCGCAGCAGGCCAGCGCGATCCGCCGCATAGGTGACTTCGAGCACATCCACGCCGCTGCCCTCGTCCACCAGCCGCGACACCTGCGGCTTGACCACGACCGGCCAGCCGAAGTCCTCGGCCACTGCGTCGGCTTCGGCGGCGGTGCGCACCTGGCGCGTCAGCGGCACGGGTACGCCCAGTTCGCCGGCGAGGGCCAGCGTGCACTGCTTGTCCGTCACCAGGGCGATCTGCTCGTCATCGGCCAGCGCCACGCGGCACACACCCGCGAACTGCGCGCGCGCCGCCGCCAGCGGCAGCCCCACGTCGTCGGTGACCGGGATCAGCAGGTCCGCGCCGTGCTCGCGGGCCGCGCCGAGCAACGCCTCGACCGTCCCACGCGGGTCCTCTGCCGGAGGCGGATACACGAGGCGCGCCGCTGCGTAGCGCGAGCGGAAGCCTAGCGCGTCCGGCGCGGCAGAGGCGGCGATCACGCGCCAGCCGCGCCGCCCCAGCGAGCGGATGATGGCCAGGGCGCTGCCTCGTTCGGCGTCGGTGACCAGCGCGGCGGGCCGCTGAGACGTGGATAGGCTCATGCTGTCTTCCTTTGTGAAGGCGCGCGCCGCGCGTGAAAGTCCAGGATCAGCGCCTGGGCGTCGGCCAGCACCTTGTCTTCGGGCTGCGTCGCGTCAATCACGGCGAAATGCGGCACCATCTGGCCCATCTCCAGGTAGGCGCGCCGGCGCTCCTCCAGAACCTCCGCCGTGCCTTCGCCCTTGCGCGCCAGTAGCACCTCCGCCGGCGCGTCGAGGTAGATCATCAGCTCCGGCTTGGGGAAGACATGGCGCAACATGGCCCCGTGCAGGCGGCGGGCGAGCGGCTTCGGCTCGGCGGTCGGCGCGATGTCGTAGCTGTAGTAGTCCGGGAAGTAGTGCCGGTCGAAGAGCACCACATGCCCGCGCCACTGGTAGTACCAGGTCACGCCCTGGCGGAACCATTCTTCGGCGGCGCGGTTGGCCAGGGACAGCAGCGATTTGCCCGTCCACAGCGCGCGCTTGAGCGGATGGCGCGGCGCAGCGCGCACCGAGCGCAGGTCGCGTGGGCCGTGTGTGTCGGGCGGCGCGCCGAGCCGCCGCTTGACGGCGCGCAGCAGGCGCGTGGTGGGCAGCATCAGGTTGCTCGACTCCGGGCTGACGCCCATGTACACGTAGCGGGTAGGCAGCGGCAGCGACTCGCCGAGCCGCCGGCAGATCGTCGTCTTACCGGAGCCGTCTGGGCCTACCACAGCGACTGAGAACATTCGCATACGTCCAGCCTTTCGGCGGTTGTTGGTTTTGGTGGTTATTGGTTTCTGGTTTTTGGTTATTGGTTTTTGGTGAGAGCGTATTTTGTGCGCTCCCGTGCTTGCGCCAAGAACCAACAACCAATCACCAATCACCCCTCTTCTTCACCCCGCCGCGACCGACTCAAGAATGTGATGCACGCGCCCGGCGCTCACCCGCCAGTCGAAATACGCGGTGACGAAGCGGCGCGCGTCCGCGTCTGGCGCGGGAGCCTCAGCCCGCGCGCGCAGCTCCTCGGCAATGGCCGCCGCGAACCCTTGCGCCGTCTCTGCCACGCGCACCGGCGGCGTCGCCCCGTCCTCCGTGCGCAGACCGTCCGCCGCCAATGACGAGGCGACGACCGGCACCTGCATGGCCATCGCTTCCAGCAGCTTGTTCTGGATGCCCGCCCCAAAGCGCAGCGGCGCGACGAACAGCGTCGCCTGTTCCAGGTACGGGCGCACGTCGTCCACCCAGCCGGTCACCGTGACGCCGGGGCGCTCCCGCTCGGCGACGAGCGCAGGCCGGGGGCTGTGCCCGACGATCAGCGCGCGCGCCTGCGGGAACTCGCGCTGCACGCGCGGCAGAATGTCGCGCACCAGGTGCAGCGCGGCGTCGGCATTGGGCGCGTAGTTCATCGCCCCGGTGAAGACCAGCGTCCCCGCCCCCAGCGCGGGCGTCTTGCGCTGCCAGTAGGCCACGTCCACGCCGTTGGGCACGACAGTCATGTGGGGGCGCGGCCCGCCGGCCACAGCATCGCGGTCGCGGGCGGAGGCGAACAGCGCGTGCGCCGCCCGCGCCAGGATGCGGCGCTCGACGCGGCGTATCTGGGCGTATTTGAGGCGCAGCGCCAGCCGCCTGGCCCCCTGCGACACCGCCATCTGCCCGCGCAGGCGCAGCGAGGCCGCGTCGGTGAAATCGGCGATGATCGGCGGCGTGCTCAGCCCGTCAATGGCGGCCAGCGTCTCCTTGCCGCTAAACAGCACGGCGTCAAAGTGCTCCTCGGCCAGCAGCCGCCGGATCGCCGCGCGCATCTCCTGCACCGCCCCGCGCCCCAGCAGCGCCCCTTCCGCCCAGGCCAATGCCTTGCCCGCCCGCGAGCGCCCGCGCCCCGCCGAGCGAAAGGTCAGGATGCGCCCGGTGAACGGGGCCAGCGCCCCGGCGTGTTCCGCGCGGAAGGACGGCCCGACCACCGCCAGTAGCGTGATCGCGTGCTGCTGCGCCAATTCGCGGATCAGAAAGTAGTGGCGCAGGTAGCCGCTGGTCAGCGGGTACGGAAAGCCGTTGGTCAGGTAGAGCACGCGCATCGCCGAGGGCCTCGTTTCGCTCACAGCCAGGCCAGGTCGCCCAGGTGCTGGGCGGCAACCTGCCACAGGGCATAATAACGGTTATCGCGCAGCCAGGCGGCCCGCTCGCCGTTGCCTGCGGGCGCGCCCTCCGCCGCGTTGACTCGCGCCCACAGCCGGGTCGTATAGCGCGCCCAGCACAGGACGAACAGCGGCCCCAGCCACTCGCTCGCCAGCCCCAGCCGCGCGGCGTACTCCAGCGCGTAGGGCCGCGCCCAGGCGTCGCGCCCGAAGAATGCGCCGCGAAACGCCTCCACCTGCGCTGCCGTCGCGCGCGCGTCCTGGCGGGCGAAGGCGACATAGGTCAGGAAAAAGAACAGATCGTGCGCCGGCAGCCCGGCGAGTTGGGCCAATTCCCAGTCCACCACGCCCAGGCCGCCGCCTGCGCGCAGGATCAGGTTGGGGTGGCTCAGGTCGCCGTGCTCCAACACCAGCGGCAGGCCAGCGCCGCGCAGCCGCTCCGCCGACTCCCGCGTCATGGCCAGCAACACCTCGTCCGCGCGCGCCAGCGGGAAGCCAGCGGCGAACGCCGCCAAAGGCTCGCTCACCAGTCGGGCGAAGGCCGCCTCGTCCAGCGTCCCGCGCGGGGGCGTCGCCACATCCGCCAGCCAGTCCACGCCCAGCGCGCAGGCGCGGGCCGGATCGCGGCGCACCGCCGCCCTGTCCAGCGGCGGACCAACCAGGGCCGTCTCGACCAGCAGCGGGTAGCCGCTCACCTCCTCGAAGGCGATCACGGCGGGCACGGAGTCCAGGCCGCCGGGCCGCGCCGCCTGGAGCGCGCGCAGCACATCCGCTTCATGCGCCAGGGCCGCGCCATCCCCAGCCAGGCGGGGCAGCTTGGCGACCAGCACCGGCTCGGCGCGCCCGGCGGGCAGCAGCAGCACGATCACGTGGCGCGACGCGGCGAAACGCGGCGTCAGCACGACGCTCGCCAACCGCTCCGGCACGCCCCGCTGATCGAGGGCCAGCCGCGCGCGGTGCTCGCGCAGAAAGGCCAGCGCCGTGTTCATGGCCCCTCCCGCTGCGCCGTCAGGCTGACGTGACGCACCGCCCAGCGCAGCGCGCCCGCCCGCTGCGCCCCGCGCAGCAGCGCCGCCAACGCCGCCCCCGCCACGCCGCGCCGCCCCTTGAGCAGGGCGTAGGCCAGCGCGCCGCCGTTGTCGAGCGGGAGGATGCGCGTGCCGCGCTCAAAGTCCGGCCAGTGCCAGTGACGTTGCACCTCGCCGAAGCCCATGCCCCGCGCCTGCGCCGCCAGTCGTCTGGCGCGGCCCGCCCCGCCAGTGAGTTCGGCGTAGAGCCAGCCGCCCGGTCGCAGCAGGTCAGCGGCGGCAGCCAGCGACTCGCGCGACGGGTTCGCCACGACGACGGTATCGAAGGCCGCACGGTGCGCGTCGGCCAGCGGCCCGGCAATGAACATCGGCGCCGTGCCGGTCGCGCGCAGGGCCTCCGCCAGACTGCCCTCCGCCCGCCCCAGGCAGGCCACACGGCCCAGCGCCGGATCGGGCAGCAGGAAGCGCCAGTCGAGGCGGCGAATGGCCTGACGCAGGTCGGCGGGCGGCAGTGCGGCCACTGCATTCGCCACAGCGTCCGCTACAACTTCGGGCGCAGGCGCGCTCATTGAGTGCTCTCCCCGCGCGCGCCCGCCTCGACCAGCGGACGCATCGCCTCGAACAGGGCGGCCAAGTCCACCGGGTACGGGTGGGCGACGACATAGGCCGGCTTGTCCGCCAGCACCTGATCGAGCAGGGCGGCCAGGCGCGCCTCCAGGCTCTCGATCAACTCATTGCGCGCGCCGGGGAAGGCGAACTGGTACATCTGGTACCAGGCCAGGAACGGCAGCCACTCATAGTGCAGCGAGTGCACCATGCGCCGCGCGATCTCGCCCGCCTCGATGGGCGCGACGGTGATCTCTTGCGCGTCGTGGCTGACCACCCACACCACGATGTCCGGCGCGCCCGCCAGAGCCAGGCGCTCCGCCGGAAACAGGTCGCGCGGGTGCAGGTCGGCAAAACGCTGCCGTTCCAGGAAGCGCGCGGCGCGCCCCGGCACGACGCGCGGCGCGCGCTGGTGCAGCGCGGCGATCCCGCGCAGGGCCGCCAGGCGCAGCCGGTCGCTCCGCCCGACGCGCGGCCCGCCATCAGGAAGCTGGCGCAGGTACCAGTCCCACACGCGGATCGGCTCCGGAATGCCGAAGGCGCGGCGTCCGTCGCCGGTCAGGTACAGCCATTCATCGCCCACGTAGGCCGCGCCGCGCGCTGCAAAAGCCAGCAGTGCCTCAGTCTTGCCGCCCTTCGACCAGCCGGTAGTCACCACACCCGTGCCGTTGTAGGTGAAAGCCGCCGCGTGCAGCGGCAGCACCCCCTTGCTGAGCATGGTCAGGTTGATGATCGGGATCAGCAGCGGGACGGCGGGCAGGCCGCTCTCGCAGACGATCTCGCACGGCCCTGCGCCGATCTGCTGAAAGTTCACGCGCACGCGCGCCTGGGCCTTGTGCCTGCTGCGCAGGATGAGGAAAGCGTCGTCGCTGAAGGCGGCTTCCTGCAGACCGAGCGTGCGCAGCGACCCATTCACCGGCAGTTGGGCGAAAAAATGGATGGCAATGTCCGGCGGGCCGCTCAGCGGGCGCTGGATGGGACCAAGCTGGCGGGCCAGCGCGCGCACGTCGCCGGGGCGGGGATCGTGCAGGCGAATCCCGACCAGGTTGTGCAGGTTGAAGTCCACCGTCTGCTGAGAGCCTGCCATCCTCGTCCCCGTCCTGGTGCTGTGTAACGCGCCGCCTGCGGCGGCGGCGCGCTGCCCGTCCGCGCGTTAAACTGATTTTCTCCACATTTAAGAGAGTTATTGACTTCAATCCCGGAAGCGTCTATATTATTATACTAGCGAATTTATTTAATTGAAGGGCCAGATTGTAAATATTTCAGTGACGATTGGTGCGTATGACGCTGCTGGCGCAGCGCAGCAGGCCAGGCGAATGAGGGGCGTTTTCGCCGTGCGGCGGGGGTTGCGGCGCAGCCATTGGTGATTGTCACACACAATGCTTCTATCTCTGTTTCTCCGAAATTCCGCATCTCTACTATTGTATGTCAATAAACCCATAAATCTTATAAAAGTTTCGTAAAATTATTTTTAATGTGCCCTCCTCGACAGTACAATCTCCAACAATCCTTCTGTGGCATTGCAGATTACCTTTAGCCCGTCTCCCCCTTATGCGAGCCTGTACTGTTACCGCTCGATTCTGTTCTGTACTGCTGTTTGCTATAGATGGGGGTGGCCTATGTATCAGCTACGCATTCTCATTGTTGCCGCAGCCCTGTGGCTGATCGTCCTCTTCGGCCTGGCCCGCCCAGACCTGGTGGGCCTGGAACTCTCGCCTGCTCTCTACGTGTTGGTGCTGGCCGTCGTGCTGGTCGTTTTCTTCCTGCCGGACATCGGCGCGTGGCACTGGGCCGCCATCGCCGTCCCTGGCCTGCTCATCTATCTTGGCCTGGGGGCGTTGGGGGCGTTGGGGCACAGCGTGCTGGCCTGGCCGGAGACCCCCATCGAAATTATCGTGTTGCTCATCACCCAGTTCCTGGCGAGCACGACCTCGCTGGTCGTCGCCAAGCTGGAACAGATTATGGAAAGCGTGGTCATTGACGCCAACACGTCGCGCATTCTGCCCGCCGCCGACGGTGAAGAGGCCGCCAACGACGAGTTGTTCCGCGCGCGGCGCTTCAGCCGGCCCGTCGCCTTCCTGCTGCTGCGCCTGACCGACATCCCCCAGCTGCGCAGCGCGCCCACCGATCGCTTCGACTTTCACTCGGCGCTCCAGCGCAGCTATCTGCGCGCGCGCATCGGCCAGCTTGTCGAGTCGATGGTCTACCGCACCGATCCCCTGGCCTGGCAGGGCGATAACCTGGTGCTGTGCCTGCCAGAGACCAACCGGGGCGAAGCCGAGCAGTTGGCCGCGCAGATTCACGACCTGGTGAGCATGTCGCTCAACATCCGGTTGCCCATTGGCGTCGCCGCCTTCCCCGACGACGGGCTGATCTACGCGGACCTGGTGGCCACTGCCGGACGCCAACTCGTTCAGGGGGCCGACTCCCGCCTCCCTGTGCCGGTGGCCGGGCGGGCCGTCCCCCGCGAGGAGAGCAGCCCGGCGCGCGAGCTGCCCGTCGAGCTGGCGCGCTTTGAGCTGGGCAGCAACAACGGCGCGCTAGCCCTGCGCCAGCCCCCCCTCACGCGCGTGCTTTACTCGCTGGGGCTGGGGGCGCTCGCCAGTTGGGACGAACTGGTGCAGCCGTTCCTGTCGCACGCGCAGGCGACCATCCGCTCGGAGACGCCCTACTACGACCCCGACTTCTGGATCAATCGCCTGCCCTACCAGAGCACGCACACGCGCCGCGTCTATTTCCGGGTCAAGCGGCTGCTGGACCTGGCGGCAGTGCTGCTCACCCTGCCGCTGACGCTCCCGCTGGGGCTGCTGCTGGCCACGCTCATCTGGCTGGAGGATCGCGCCTCGCCGATCTACGTCCAGAACCGCATCGGCCTGGGCGGGCACAAGTTCAAGATGCTCAAGTTCCGCTCGATGATCCCCAACGCCGACCAGCGCCTGGCCGAGCTTGGCGTGCGCGTCAACGAGCGCGGTGAGACCGTTGACGAGCACGGCAACAAGCTGGAAGACGACCCGCGCATCACGCGCCTGGGCAAAATCCTGCGCAAGACCAGCCTGGATGAGCTACCCCAGCTTTGGAACGTGCTCGTCGGCGAGATGAGCCTGGTAGGGCCGCGCCCGACCTCGTTCGGCGTGGACAAGTACTCGCTACTCCAGACGCAGCGCCTGAGCGTCAAGCCGGGCATCACCGGCCTGTGGCAGATTTACGACCGGGGCGACACCGATTTCGACAAGCGCCTGATCTGGGACATCAAGTACATCGAGAAGATGAGCCTGTCGCTCGACCTGGAAATCCTGCTGCGCACCGTGCTCAAGTTCACCAACGGCGCGCGCTAGACCGGCGCGCTGGGCGGCCACCGACCCCTCACCGCACCCCGCCGCACCAGCACACGGCCAGACGCTCATGGGAGCGGATTCCTGCCCCCATGAAAGCGTGTATAGGGGCGGATAGCAGCGTGGGAAGGATAAAGATAGCGCCCCGTTGACCTCGCCCCCAGCCTCGCTGTGCCCGGCTTGCCCCCTCTCCGTCAACGGAGAGGGGGCGCTGAGGCGCGTTAGCGCCGAGCGGGGGTGAGGTCAAGCGAAGCGCCGCCCCAGACTACAGGTCAACCTTTGTGCCTGTCCGCCCCTGAACATAAACGCTGGACGGTTGGCCGGCGCTTTTGCCGTATGCCGGCACAGAAGACAAACCGACAAGAACACAGAAAGCAGGGACACGCATGATCCGCAGTTACTATGACGTTCTCCGCCGCTGGTTCTGGCTGTTGGCGCTCACCACCCTGATCGCCGGGGCGGGCAGCTACGCGCTGAGCAGCCGCGAGCCGGTGCGCTACACAGCCGGGGCCAAGCTGCTGGTCGGCCCGGCAGTGGACAGCCTCGACCCCGAAGTGAACGACCTGCGCGCGGCGGCCCAGCTGATGGAAATCTACGCCGTGCTGCCGACCATGCGCCCCTTCCTGGAAACCCTCATCGCCGATCTGGGGCTGGATAGCAGTCCGGGGCAGCTTGAGCGCGACATCACCTTGACCACCGACACGACCACCCAGATTCTGACCGTGCGCGTGGATCACGACGACCGCGACCAGGCCACCCTGATCGCCAACGCCATCGCCGAACAACTGGTGGCGCAAAGCCCGGCCAGCGGCGCCCAGAACGCCGCCACCTGGGATCAGCTTCAGGGGCAGATCGCGCGCGTGGAAAGCACCATCGCCAGCGCCGACGAGACGCTGCAGCGCCTGGACGGGGAGCTAAGCCGCGCCGAAACCGATGAGCAGCGCGCCCTGATCAGCGAGCAGATCAGGCAGGAGCGCGCCTACAAGTCCGAGGCGGAAAGGCTGCTCATCTCGCTCTACTCGACGCTGCAAAGCACGCCCAACAACCGCATCACCATCGTGGAACCGGCGACTCGTGGCCGGCCCATTGATCCCCAGGTGCCACTCAAGACGGCGCTCGGCTTGCTGGCCGGGCTGATCGCTGGCGGGGCGATAGTGCTGGCCGCCGAGTACGCCAACGACATCATCCGGGGCGAGGACGACCTGCGCGCGGCGACAAGCGCCCCCTACCTGGGCGGCCTGATCACCCACCCGACGCCTGGCCGCGCCGCGCCCGTCGTGCTGACTCATGCCACCTCACCCACAGCGGAGGGCTACCGCCGCCTGGCAATGAAGTTTCGTTTCGCAGGGCGCGCCCTGGCCCTGAACCGCCTGCTGGTCAGCGATCTGCACGGGGATGGGGGCGGGGGCGAAGTCGCCGCCAACCTGGCCGTCGTGCTCGCCCAGCTTGGCGACAACGTCCTGCTGCTCGACGCCGACATTCAGGGCCGGACAGCCTCGCGCATGTTCGGCGTGGTCAACAAGCCCGGCCTGGCCGAGTGGCATGACTCAGAAAGCGCCATCACCGACCTGCTGCTGCCCACCGAAGTCGAAGGGCTGGCTGTGCTGCCCGCCGGGACGCACACGCTCGATTTCTTCGCCATCGTCGCGTCGCCGCGCTTCGCCAGCGCGCTGGCCAGCCTGGATGAACTGGCCGACATCGTGGTGATCTCCGCGCCGCCGCTGGGCGCGGTCGCCGCAGCGACGGTGCTCGCCGCCCGCGCCGACCGGACAGTTGTGGTGGCCCGCAGCGGACACAGCCATCGCCAGCAAGTGCGCGACGCCATTGACAGCCTGGGCGAAGTGGAAGCGCAGATCGCCGGGGTCGTCCTGGCGAAGCGCGCGCGCAGCCTGCGCCGGTGGCCCCTTGTGCGGCGGGCGCGCGCCTCCGTGCGGTCCGCCCGCGTCCAGGCGACGCCGGCCCAGCGCCAACCATCCAGCAAGACAGCGGAGTCGTAGGCCCCGTGGAGACCGCACTGGCGCGCGCCTTTGGCGCATTGGAGCGAGCGGGCATCACCACCTGCCTGCTGCGCGACGCCGACCGGCTCGATCAGATTGCCTCTGCAGGGGGAGAGGTTGATCTGTTGGTGCGAGCCGATCAGCTTATCGCGCTGCGCCGGACGCTGGCCGAGGAGGGCTTTGTCCCCCTGCCCGCGCCCGGCAGCGCGCCGCACCATTTCTTCATCGCCTATGACCGGGCGAGCGACGCCTGGCTTAAGCTCGATGTTGTCACGCAGATCGTCTTCGGGCGGCCCCCTCACACCATCCCGACCGATCTGGCCGAGGCATGCCTGAGCCGCCGCCGTCGCCTGGGCGGGGCCTACGCACCCGCGCCGGAGGAGGAACTGGTGACGCTGCTGCTGCACGCTGCGCTCGACAAAGGGCAGTTCGCGCCGCACCGCCAGCAGCGCCTGCGCGCCCTGCGCCAGCAGATCACCGATCCGGCGCGCATGACAGAATTACTGGCCCGCACCTGGACGCTGGACGCCACCTGGGAGCGCGTGAGCGCGCTGATCGCGGGGGAGCAGTGGGACGCGCTGCTGGCCGAGCGGCCCGCCGTGATCGCGCACCTGAGTCGCCGCGCTCCCGCCGCCCGTCTGGGCCGCCTCCAGCACCAGGTGACACGCCTCGCCGGACGGCTGGAGGGGCTGCTGCGCCCGCCGCTGCCATCGGTGGCTCTGATGGGGCCGGACGGCGCGGGCAAGTCCACGCTGGTCAAGGGGCTGAGCGAGGGCTTCTGCCAGCCCGTGACCATCGTGTACATGGGCCTCTACCAGAAGGGCGCGCGCCGCCCGTCGGCGCTCGACCGGCTGCCCGGCGTGCGCTTCGCCCGGCTGCTGCTGACGCAGTGGCGGCGCACCCTGCGCGCGCGTCTGGCCGGGGCGCGCGGGCACCTGGTGCTGTTCGACCGCTATTCCTACGACGCGCTGCTCAACGCGCCGCCGCAACAGAACGCGCTCAAGCGGGCGCGGCGCTGGATTCTGGCGCGGGCCTGCCCGCCGCCCGACCTGGTGCTGGTGCTCGACGCGCCCGCCGAAACGCTGTGGGCGCGCAAGGGCGAGCATTCGCCGGAAATCCTAGGCGCGCAGCGCCAGGCGTACCGCGCGCTGGCCGGGAAATTGCCCCAGGCGCGCATCGTCGAGACGGGCGGCGCGCCGGGCGAGTCGCGGCGGCAGGCGAGCGCCGCCATTTGGGATGTGTGCGTGGCCCGCAGCAACGGCAGGACGGGGAAACAGCGATGAACGACCGCTTGACGACTCTGGCGCTGGCCTTTGCCCCCCATCCCCGGCCCTTCCCCCGCGAGGGGGTTCAGGGGCGGGCAGGTGTTGAGAGCAAGCAGAATTGGAAGCTGTCCTTAACTTTACCTCACCCCCCACTCGGCGCTGACGCGCCTCGTTTCCCCCTCTCCGTCAACGGAGAGGGGGAAAGGCCGAGCGCAGCGAGGCCAGGGGGTGAGGTCAACAGACTCCCAGCCAACCGCACAGGCGACGCGCCCGCGCGCGCCCCGCGCGTGGCCTACCTTGTCTCGCGCTTCCCCAAGCTGACCGAGACCTTCATCCTCTACGAGATTCTCGCGGTGCAGGCGCAGGGCGTGCCCGTTGCGCTCTACCCGCTGCAGCGCGAGCGCGCGTCCGTCATGCACCCGGAGGCGGCCCCGCTCGTCGCGGCGGCGCACTACCAGCCGCTGCTCTCGCCGGCGATTCTGCGCGCGCACCTGCACTACCTCCGCCGCAAGCCGCGCGCCTACGTCGCCGCCCTGCGCGACCTGCTGCGCGGCACCTGGGGCAGCCGGCGCTATTTCTTCGGGGCGCTGGCCTTCTTCCCCAAAGCGGTGCGCTTCGCCCAGATGATGGAGGCCGCCGGAATCGAGCACATCCACGCCCATTTCGCCAGCCACCCGGCGGCGGCGGCATTCGTCATTCACCGGCTGACGGGCATTCCCTACAGCTTCACCGCGCACGGCTCCGACCTGCACCGCGACAAACACATGCTCTGCGCCAAGACCGCCGAGGCTGCCTTCGTGGTGACCATCTCCGAATTCAACCGGCGCATCTTCATCGCCGAGTGCGGCGAGACGGCCCGCGCCAAAGTCGAGGTGCTGCACTGCGGCGTAGACAGCAGCGCCTTCCAGCCGGACGGCACCGCAAGGGGGGCCGAGGGGCCGCTGCAAATCCTGTGCATCGGCACGCTGCACGAGGTCAAGGGGCAGACGCACCTGATCGAAGCCTGCCGCCTGCTGGCTGAGCGAGGGCTGGATTTCGTGTGTCGCTTCGTCGGCGAGGGGCCGGACGGCCCCACCCTGGCCGGGCAAGCCGCCCGCGCCAGGCTCAACGGGGCGGTTCAGTTCGCCGGGCGCAAGACGCGCCAGGAAGTGATCGCCCTGCTGAGCGAAGCCGATGTCGTCGTCGCGCCGAGCGTGCCTTCGCGCGACAACCGGCGTGAGGGCATCCCCGTCGTGCTGATGGAGGCGATGAGCGCCGGCGTGCCGGTCGTCGCCAGCGACCTGTCGGGCATCCCTGAACTGGTCGAGCACGAGGTGAGCGGGCTGCTCGTCCCGCCCGGCGACCCGGCGGCCATCGCCGCCGCGCTGGAGCGGCTGGCCCATGACCCGGCGCTGCGCGCGCGGCTGGGGCGCGACGGGCGGGCCAAAGTCCTGCGCGAGTTCGACCTGGCGGCCAATGCCGCCCGGCTGGTGGAACGCTTCCGAAAGAGTGTGCAGCCATGAGCATCAGCCTGATCTTGTTCTGGGGCGCGGTCGCGCTCCTCGCCTACACCTACGCCCTCTTCCCCATGATCCTGGCTGTGCGCGGGCTTTTCTGGCGAAGACCGGTGCAGGCCGCCGACATCGAGCCGCGCGTCAGCCTGATCATCGCCGCCTACAACGAGGCGGGCAGCATCGCCGCCAAGATCGAGAATCTGCTGGCGCTCGACTATCCGCCGGAACGCCTGCAGGTGGTGATCGCCTCCGACGGCTCGACCGACGGCACGGTGGAGGTCGCTTCGCGCTACGCAGGCGAGCGGATCAGGGTGCTGGCCCTGTCCCGCCAGGGCAAAGCGGGCGCGCTGAACGACGCCGTGCGCGCCGCAACCGGTGAGATTCTGGTCTTCTCGGACGCCAACAGCATGTACGCGCCGGACGCGATCCGCGCGCTGGTGCGGCCCTTCGCCGATCCGTCGGTGGGCGGCGTGGCCGGTAACCAGCGTTACCTGAGCGGCGGCGAGGCCAGCATGACCGGCGCGGGCGAGCGGAGCTATTGGAGCTTCGACCGGCTGCTCAAGCGCACGCAAAGCCGGGCCGGCAACACCATCTCGGCGACGGGGGCCATCTACGCCATCCGCCGCTCGCTCTTCCTGCCGG
>CAYNHD010000030.1:0-18468 GCA_964396775.1 uncultured Thermoflexus sp.
TGAAAGGCGGTCACGTCAAGGTCGTCTTTGGCGTTGCGTCCCCGTAGAGCCATCTGGGATCGGTTTGGTCGCTGCGTGCAGTGGTTGGGAAGGATGAAGGGGGGTGTCTGGCTGACCTCACCCCCCTGGCTTCGCTGCGCCGGGTGGGGCTGAGATGACGCAGGGGTGTATTACGATATGCTCCAGGGCACGTCTCTGAGTCTCCCGGTTTAGCGAGACCTCTGCCCAAGTTCAAAAACTGCATCCAGCACTTCTACCACAGACAGCCCCTGGGCGAAGGTCGGCACAGGCGGCAAGTTGTCCTGTCCGCGAACAGCGCCGGTCAGCGCGCGGGCGAGCCGGACGAAGGACAGGTCCCACACCCGCCGGCGGACACCTTCCAGGGCCAGCAGCGGCTCAGGCTCGGTGAACTCGTCCCATTGCGCCTGCCCCGGTTGGTTACCATACAGGCGGTCGTCGAGGTCGAGCACCAGGCTGCCGCGCTCCCCAAAAGCCTCGATGCGCATGGTCGCAGGCTCGAAGTCGGCCCGCAGCGGGGGGCGCACGGCCATCGAGCTAAACAGAAAGGTGACGATGGCTCCATTGCCCAGCCGCGCCACGAACGACGCGAAATCCTCGCATTCGACCGGGTGCCAGTTTCCTTCGGCATCCGGCTTTTGGGGGATCATCGTCTCCAGCACGCCGCACAATACCTGCGCGACAGGCCCGAAGAGCCACTGCACCAGGTCAACCATGTGGGAGGCGTGCGCGCGCAGCACGCCGTTGTGCCGCGTATCCTTCCAACTCCAGGGGCGCGCGCGGTAGTCGTGATAGGAATGCACCGAGATGTGATAGAGCCTGCCGAGATAGCCGCTCTCGACCAGGCTCTTGAAACGCTGGCGCGTCGGGTTGAAGCGCAACTGCGTGTTGACCGCGTTCAGCACGCCACACTGTCCGGCGGCCTCGACCATGATCCTGGCCTGGCGGCTATCCAGGGCCAGCGGCTTCTCGACCAGGACGTGCTTCTGGCGTTCAAGCGCGGCCATTGCCTGGGGGAAGTGATCTTGCACCGGCGACGCAATGCTCACCAGGTGCAGGTCTGGCAGGGCGAGCGCTTCTTCGAGAGAGGTGGTCGCCAGGGGGATGCCTAGCTCGTCCGCCGCTGCGCGCGTCCGGTCGAGCGTGCGCCCCACCAGCGCGACCACATTCACCCCCTCGCAGGCGCGAAAGCCCGGCACATGCGTCAGCCGCCCGAAGCCCGTGCCCACCACAGCGACGTTCACGGGCTGCGGCTGCTGGTTCGGCGCGGTCATGCCAGGCTCATCGCTGATGCTCATCGGCCTTCCCGACCCTTCTCCGTCAGCTCAGGGCTGCATCAATCAGATCGCGCGGCCCGTACTTGGGCGCGTAGCCAAGCTCGGCGCGCGCTTTGGCGTTGCTGGTCAGCCCGTGATAGGGGCCGAGCGGGATGTTCAGGCGGACGTAAGGCCTCTTCAGCTTCTCGGACATGTAGGGGATCATCTCGCCGAAGTTGAACGGATCGCCATGCCCCACGTTGTACGCCTGCCCCACCGCGACCTCTTTTTCCAGGGCGAGCACGGCAGCGTCGGCGATGTCCTGCGGGTGGGAGATGTTCATCTCATTGGGCGTGCCGTCCGGCGCGCAGGACAAGAGAAGCTGTTCCTCCTCTTTGGCCGCGGCCTTCAGCAGCCGGATCGTCTCCAGCACCAGGTCCGATTTAACCGGCGTCCGCTCCAGCGACGCCAGGCGCGCGTTCACGAAGAAGCGCGGGCCAGACCACTGGCTGGTCGGGTCAATCAGTTCCTTCGGGTATTGCACGTGGGTGAAGCGCAGGCTCACGCCGGGGATGCCCCATTTGCGCTGGTAGAACCAGATCATGGACTCGCTGGCCTGCTTGGCCCAGCCATAGTAGTTCACCGGGCGCAGGGGGTGGTTCTCGTCCACCGGATTGTAGAGGCGCAGCCCGTCCGGATTCTCCGGGTAGACCTGGCCGGAGCTGGCATAGACGAAGCGCGCGAACTTCTGGCCCGACCAGGCCATCGCCTCTAGCAGCTCGAACGTCGCGCGCCAGTTGATGTCTATGATGTGCCTGGCTTGCCTGTCGTCAAAGAGGATGAGTCCCGCGATATGAATGACCGCCTCCACACCCTGGACGGCCTGGGGGGTGCTGTCGCTGTTCAGGAGATCGCCCTGCAAATACTCGTAGGCGGCGTGTTCGAACTTGCCGTCGTATGGCTGCAAATCCACCCCTCTGACGTTGTAGCCCCGTCCAACCAACGTTTTGACGAGTGCGCTTCCGACGCGGCCCTGCGCGCCGGTGACCAGGATTTTCACGGTTTGCTCTCCTTCAGAAAGCGGGTACGCGAAATCTAGCGGGCGGAACTGACTACTTCACGGCCCCCGCCGCCAGGCCGCTAACCAGATACCTCTCAAGGAACAAATAAGCGAGCATGATCGGCACGCTGGCGATGAGCGAAGCGGCCATGATCTCGTTCCACGCCGTGAGGTATTCGCCCCTCAAGGTCGTAATCCCGATGGTGACGGTCCAGTTGTTCTGCGCGACGGTGAGGAAGGTGCGGGCGAAGATGAAATCGTTCCACGACAGCACGAACCCGTACAGGGCGGTAGCTGCCAGGCCCGGCGCGGAGATCGGCAGCACGACGCGCACCAGGGCACTGAGGGGGTTGCAGCCGTCAATCATGGCTGCGTCTTCCAACTCGACCGGGATGCTGTCGAAATACCCTTTGAGCATCCACACGGCAAAGGGCGTGATGAACGTCGCGTGGGCGACGATCACCGAGCGCATGTCGCCGATCAGATCGAGCCGCCGGAACATGACAAACAGCGGGATGACGATGAGTGTGCTGGGCAACATGCGGCTGGTGAGGATGAACACGCCTATCGCCTGCGACCCGCGCGCCCGGATGCGCGAGAGGCTGTAGCCAGCCAAGACGCTGGCGATCATCGAGATCGTGGTGGAGACGATGGCGATTATCGCGGAGTTTTTCAGCCAGACATCAATCGGTCGTTCGGTCAGCACCTTCTCGTATGCGCCCCAATAAGGGTCTGCCTGGACAAAGCGGGGTGGAAACGCGCGCAACTGGTTGGTCGGTGCCAGCGACGTGTTGAACATCCAGTACACGGGGAAGTTCAAGATGGCAATCGTGGCGATGACCAGCAGATAGAACAAAGCGCGGCGAAGGGTGCGTGTGGTCAGTAGATTCATCCGTACAGCCTCGTCAGGTTCTGCCACGTTATCCGGGCTGGCAGCGAGTTGCGCTAGTAGACCGAATCCGACATGCTGCGAATCATGAAGATGCTGGCTATCACCGCGATGATGAGCGTGACGATGCCAATGGCCGCGCCATAGCCCACGCGGAAGAACTGGAACGCCTCCAAGTAGGTCATGATGGCCAGGGTCTCGGTAGAACGGAGCGGGCCGCCCCCGGTCAGGATGTAAATGATCTCGAACTCGCGGAATCCCCACAGCAGGATCAGAATCAGGGCGATGCCGCGCACTGAGCGCAATCCCGGCATGGTGATGTAGCGGAAGCGATTCCAGGCATTGGCTCCGTCCACGTGCGCTGCGTCGTAGAGTTCCTGGGGGATCGCCTGCAAACCGGCCAGCAGCATCACCGAGACGAAGGGGTAGCCCTTCCAGACCATCACCACCACGATCACGAAAAACGCAGCGCCGGGCCGAGAGAGCCAGTTGATGGTCTCGCTGGAGAGACCTGTGCGCACAAGCACCCAGTTGATCAGGCCAAAGGAGCTATCGAACATCCACCACCAGGCAACCGTTGCCACGACCGATGGGATGGCCCAGGGCAAGGCCACCAGCAGGCGGGCCGCCGTCCGCCCGTGAAACCGTTGGTTGACGAGCAAGGCGGTGCCCAGGCCCAAGATGAAAGAAAAGGCGGTGACAAGGGTCACCAACTTGGCCGTGACCCAGGCCGAATTGTAAAAGTCATCGGACTTAAACAACTTCTCGTAGTTGTCGAATGTCCAGGGAGTGCGCTCGCGGCCCACACGACTGATCTTCACGTCCTGAAAGCTCAGGTCAATCGCTGAAGCAATCGGATAGATAATGATCGAAGCGGTGAGCAGCAGGGCGGGCAGCAGCAGCAGGTAGGCGAAAAGATGGCGATTCTTGGGACTCCACAAACTGAATGTGGGGGCAGCCGCGCGCATTCGCTTTCCTTCCAACAAGAGTCCCTTTCCTCTGTCTGCACCAGGATTGTCCATGGTCGATCCCCCAGGAGAACTTGTGAGGGCATTGGGGCCATGCCCTCACAAGTCTGCGTACAAGGTGGCAGTTACTCGGTCTTGAGACTCTCAGCCGCAGCCTGCAGCCGTTCGGCCACCACAGCAGGGTCCTCGTCGCGGATGATCATCGCCTGCAACTCGTCGAAGACGATCTTGGCGAACTCGTTGAAGTAGACTTCGAGGCCCTTCGGCGCGCGATCAATGCCATGGGCGCTGGCAATGTTCTGCATTTCCAGCAGCATGTCAATGTGCGGCAGCACCTCGTAGTATTCCTCGGTGATCGTGTTGGGACGCGGCGCTGGCTGGCCAATGGTCAACCCGTACTGCACCTGCCAGTCGTAAGAGGTGATCAGCTCGATGAACTCCCACACCAACTGCTTGCGCTCTTCGGAGATGTCAACCGGGATGGCGATGACGTTGCTACCGCCGCCGACCGGGATAGGGAAGGGCACCGGCGCGAACTTGAGCTGCTCAAGGATTTCGGGAGCGGCCTGCTTCACACTGCCCCAGATCCAGGGGCCGTCGAGGCGCATGGCGATCTTGCCCTCGATCACCATCTGGCGAATCTCGCCGGAGGACAGGTCGAGCGGGGTGAGGCGTTCCTGGTTGACCTCTTTCCACATCTCAAGCGCCTGAATCACTTCGGGCGTATTGATGGTCACTTCGCCTTCCGCGTTCGTCCAGTTGCCGCCCAGCCCGAACACGTAGTTGTCCACTTCGACCATGTACTGGCTGCCAGACGTGGTGTGATGGCTGGTGCCGAACTGGTCGGTGATCCCGTCGCCGTCGGTGTCTTTCGTCAGCAGGCGGGCCGCTTCCATGTACGCTTCTGGCGTGGTGGGAACTTCCAGGCCGGCCTCATCGAACATGGCCTGGTTGTAGACCATCACGAAGCCAAAGTACTGGAGGAGGATGCAGGGAATGGTCCCTTTCCAGTGGCAGATTTCCTGGCCGGACCAGCCCTCCAGATCAAGCCCGGATTCCTCGATGTAGGGCGTCAGGTCTTCCAGCCAGCCTTCTTCGGCGAACCGCTGGAACTCAAACGACGCAAGGTGAACGATGTCCGGCGGGGTGCCCGCAGCAAACAGGGTCAGGAACGTGTCGGCATAGACATCACGGCCCACTTTGGTGAACTCGATCTTCACCCCCGGATGGGTGGCCTCGAATTCTGCAATCGCCGCGCGCCACCATTCACCCACCGCCTCATCCACCTGCCACGACAGGAACGTGAGCGTGATCTCGTCCTGGGCAGATGTCCTGAGCGCGCCGGGGGCCGCGACCAGCATGGCGACTAAAACAATCAAGGAGATCGTGCGTAGAGCTTTCATCATAGTTCCTTTCGCTCGTTTCGAACTACAGCCTGAAGGGAGTTCTGTCAGCGGAATCCTGCCTTTTGAGCCGATCTGTGTGTGCGATGAATGTTTGCCGGATGGTATGTAGACCTGGGTGGCACCTCCTGTTATGGGGCCGGCAGCGGGCGGTGCTGCGCAGGCGCGGACTCATGTGGAACGAGCTAAGTGGACTCGCGGATCACAAGCTCGGTGGGCACCAGCATGGACCAGTTCTCCCCGTCCGCTTCGTCAATCATCATGCACAGGCGGCGCGCCGCGATCATGCCCATCAGCGGCATGTCGAAGCGGATGGTCGTCAGGGGAGGATTGGTGAAACGAGCGATCTGGTAATCGAGAAAACCGACGACCGCAATATCGTCTGGGATTTTGCAGCCCCGCTCTTTGAGCGCGTGCAACCCGCCCGTCGCCATCACGTCGTGCCCATAGATGATGGCGTCAAGCTCGGCGCGGTCGAGCAGTTCCAGTGTCTGCCGGTACCCGGCCTCCAGGTCGTAATCGCGCGAGCCGATCACCTGCTCTGGGCAGAAGGGTAAGCCGTATTCGTGCAGCGCAAGCCGCAAGCCTTTCAGCTTTTCGCCGCTGGTCTTGGTCATGGAGGAACTGTTGACCAGCCCGATTTTCCGCCGGCCCCGCGCGACCAGGTGGGCAACGGCTTGCTCCATACCGTCAATGATGTCGGCCATCACCCAGTTGACGGCCAGGGGCTTGTAGTGCGAGCCGGCGATCACGAAGGGGATATTGGATGCTTGCAGGGTGCGCACAAAGTCCACATCCGCCAGGCCGCCCAGCACGATCACCCCGGCACCACTGAAGTTCTCGATCACCGCACGGGCATCGTCCCCGGTCATATAGCTGTGCTGAAGGGTGAGTTCGCACCCTCTCGCCTCCAGCACCGCCCGAACACCGCCCGAAACCAGCTTCTCGAAATTGGGGCCGAAGCTGATGTCCGAACTGCCTTCAGAGAAGTCGCCGCGCGACAAGAGCAGGATGGCCTTCTGCGCGCTCGTGGCGCTGCGCAGCTTCTCCAGCGGATAGTTCAGCTCCTCAACCGCCTTCTGGATGATCGCGCGCGTTGCTTCGTGCACGTGCTCGTGATTGTTGAGCGCGCGAGAGACGGTGGAAGCGGAGACATTCGCGTGCTGGGCCACGTCGCGAAGGGTGACCCGGCCCTTATGTTTGTTGTTGGCCATGATCAAGACCCAAAACACCAGATACCTTTTGTTTCTGATACACTATAGTAGCTTATGCAACAAGTCAATTGAGTTGCAACAAAGTTGCAACAACGCAGCCTGGATACTCGCATATAATGTGACCAAACGCACAGGAGCACCCTGGGGCACAGGCTGTCTGGCTGCCGTTGGTTGACCTCACCCCTGCTCGCGCTTTCTCCATGCACAGCGAGGCGGGAGCAAGGTCAACCAGACCCCAGCTACCCCCAATGCCTGGGGTGCGTGCAAAACCTGTCAGGTAGGGCGCTGCTTTGCTGCGCCCCCGTAGGGCGTATTGCAATACGCCCCTACGGGACCTCACCTCGCTGGGTGTCGAGCGAGTCATTGACAACTTTTGCACACACCCAATGCCCGTCTGCCTCTGAAGCTGCCATAGGAGGGGGTGAGGGAAGTGGTCATCACAGCAATTGAAGCCATCCCGGTTCGCCTCAGGCGCGACGAGGCGTATCTCGGCGCGCTTCCTCCCGGAGTGACGGAAGAGAGCTACTTCCTGCGCCCGCCCTACCGCGTGCTCTACGCGCGCTTTTACGAGACGCTGTTCGTCAAGATCACCACCAGCGAAGGCATCGTCGGCTGGGGCGAGGCATTGGCTCCTGTTGCCCCCGAAGTGGCGGGGACTATCATTGAGCAACTGCTCGCCCCGGTGCTGAAAGGCAGAGATCCGCTCGCCACCGACGCCCTGTGGAGCATCCTGTACGATCTGATGCGCGATCGCGGCTACTACGGGGGCTTCATGCTGGACGCGATCAGCGCCTGCGATATCGCGCTGTGGGACATCAAGGGCAAGCTGCTGGGCCAGCCGGTGTACCGCTTGCTGGGCGGCCCCCACCGTGAGGCTGTCCCGTGCTACGTATCGGGGCTGCCAAAACCCACCGACGCCGAGCGCGTCGCGCTGGCAGAGGCGTGGGTGGAAAAAGGCTTCTGGGCCTTCAAGCTGGCGGCAGGCTTTGGCGTAGAGGCAGACCTGCGCAGCATCGCCGCGCTGCGCCAGGCGCTCGGCACGCAGGCCCGGCTGCTGCTGGACGCGCACTGGGTCTACAGCCTGGACGAGGCGGTGCGCCTGGGGCGCGGCCTGGAGGCGCTCGACGCGGCGGTGCTCGAAGCGCCGCTGAACCCCGAAGACATCGCCGCCCACGCCAAGCTGGCGGATGCTGTGGCCATCCCCATCGCCATCGGCGAGACCGAGCGCACCCGTTACCAGTTCAAAGCGTGGCTGGAGCAGCGCGGCGCTGACCTCTTGCAGCCGGATGTGGGCCGCACGGGTATCTCGGAGCTGGTGAAGATCGCACACATGGCCGAAGCGTTCAACATCCCCGTTGCGCCGCATCTGAGCGTGGGCCTGGGGCCGTGCATTGCCGCTTCGATCCACGTGGCCGCCGCGATCAGCAACCTGTGGATGCTGGAATACCAGCCGCCCACCGTCGAGCTTGCCAACTCCGTCCTGGAGACGGCGCTGGTGTGCGAGCGCGGGCACTTTCGCCTGCCAGAGGGTTCGGGGCTTGGCGTGACCATTGACGAGGCGAAACTGAAGACAGCACAGGTGTAGGGAGTCGCAGAGGCCGGGCGGACGCTGGGGAGGCAGTTGTGTTTGCTGGAATCTATCAAATCCTGCACACGCCGTTCACGGATGCGGGCGAGATTGATTGGGAGAGCCTGGGCGCGCAGATTGACTTCTGCCTGAAGGCGGGCGTGCACGGGCTGGTGACGCCGATGATGGCCAGCGAGTTCTTCGCCCTGTCCGACGCCGAGCGCACCGAAGTCGTGGAGTACACCCTGAGCGCGGTCAACCGCCGGGTGCCGGTGCTGATCGGCGTGCAGGGGCTGACCGAGCGTATCGCCCTGGCGTTCGCCGAGCACGCGGCAGCACATGGGGCGGACGGCCTGCTGGCCATGCCGCCCTATCTCCGCAAGGCATCTACGCCCGGTGTGGAAAGCTACTTCCGCCAGCTTGCGCAGCTTGGCCTGCCGCTGATGATCCAGAACGCGCCCGCCCCGGTGGGGTCGCCGCTTTCGCCCAGGGCGCTGGCCGATCTCCTGCGCGACGAACCCACCATCGAGTACATCAAGGAAGAGACGCCGCCGATCTTGCAGAGGATCACGCAGATCCGCGAGCTGGCCGGGGATGCCTGCAAAGGGGTCTTTGGCGGGGCGAACGGGCTGTTTCTGCCGGAGGAATTGGCGCGCGGCGCGTGCGGCAACATGCCGGCGGGCGGCGTGGTAGATATCCAGGTCAGGATTTACGACCGCTACATGGCCGGAGACCGCGCCGGCGCGGAGGCGCTGCACTTCCGCCTGCTGCCCCTGCTGATCCACGCGCAGACGCACGGCGTGACCTTCCACAAATGGCTACTGTGGCGGCGCGGCGTGCTGGCCTCATCCCACGCGCGCGATCCCCAGCAATTGCCCCTGGACGAGCATGACAAACGAACCATCGAGCAACGCTGGCAGTTGGTCGCCGACGAGGCCCTGGCGGACTATCCCCTGTTCGGGCAGGGAGAGCGGCCATGACCGGCAGCGCCCAGCCCGGCGACATCCACGCGCGAGTGACGGCGGTTCTGCGGGGCGAGAAGCCGGATCGCATCCCCTTCATTGACCGCATGGAGTTGTGGTACAAGGCGCACGTGCAGGCCGGGACGATGCCGCCTGAGTTCGGGGGCATGGCGCTGACCGACATTCACCGCGCGATTGGCTTCGGGCAGCAGCGCAACGTGTTCATTCACCGCATCAGGCTGTGCGGCGTGGAGGTGATTTCGCGCTTCGAGGGCGAGGTGATCTTCCACGAGACCGACCCGCTGCTGGAAGATTTCCCGCGCCTGTACCGGATTGTCCCCCCCGACCGACCGGGCATCACCGTCACCGACTTCGTCACCCCGCGCGGCACGCTGACCATCCGCCACGAGCTTCTGCCAGACATGATCGCCAGCGGCACGGTCGCCTACAAGAGCGAGCATTTCCTGAAGGATGGGTCCGACTATCCCGCCCTGGAATACCTCCTTGAGCGGGCGGAATACGTCCCGTTGTATGAGCGCCTGCAGGACGAGCAGGCGCAGATCGGCCCGGCGGGGTATGTGGTGCCGCTGCTTCAGCGCATCCCGTTCCAGCAGATTCTGATTGACTATATCGGGGAGATGAAGCTGTTCTACTGGCTCTACGACGAGCCGCAGCTTATCCAGAAGCTGATGGCCCTGCTCGACGAGCGGTGTGTGGCGCTGCTGGAATCCTTGCGGGATTTGCCCTGCCCCTATGTGGAGTTCGTAGATAACCTCGAAGGCGGCATGACCAATCCCCGGCTGTTCAGGGAGTACTGCCTGCCGTACTACCAACGCTACGCGGAGATTCTGCACCGGCAGGGGAAGAAGGTTGGCAGCCACACCGACGGCAACCTCAAGCTGCTGCTGGGGCTGCTGGCCGAGTCCGGCCTGGATGTGTGCGAGTCCTTCTCGCCCGCGCCGCTGACGCCCTGTACCTTTGAAGAAGCGTGGCGCGCCTGGCGCGGGGGGCCTGTCATCTGGGGCGGCATCCCTTCGCCGATCCTGCAGGCGGATACCCCTGAAGCGGAGTTCCAGGCGTATGTGCACCGGGTGCTGGACATGGTGGACGGCGAGCCGATCATCCTGGGCGTAGGCGACATGGTGATGGGCAACAGCCTGATCGAGCGCGTGCGCTACATCGCCCAGGCGGTAGAGGCGCGCGGGTAGTCCGCCGCAGGGCATGGTGAGGCGAGCGGTTGCATGAAAGAGCGTGCCCATGAACAATGGGCTGCCAGGACAAACAACCATGACACTCTTCGATCTTTCAGGACGCACGGCTCTTGTTACCGGTTCCAGTCGCGGAATTGGCAGGGCGATCCTCGTCGGCCTCGCCCAGCAGGGGGCCAATGTCGCTGTGCACTGCGCGAACAACCTCGAGCAGGCGCGCGCTTTGGCCGAAGAGGTGGCGCGCCTGGGCGTGCGCACCTGCGCCGTCCAGGCGAATCTTGCCGAAGACGACGCGCCCCAGAAGCTGTTCGACGCGGTGTCGCAGCATTTCCCGCAGGTTGACATTCTGGTGCTCAATGCCTCGACACAGACCAACAAGCCCTGGGACGAGATCACCCATGCTGAGTTCGAGCTACAGATGACTGTGAACGTGCGGGCGTCGCTCGACCTCATGCGGCTCTTCCTGCCGGGCATGGTCGTGCGGGGCTGGGGGCGCATTCTGACGGTGGGCAGCGTGCAACAGGTGAAGCCGCACCCGCGCACGCTCGTTTACGCGGCGACCAAAGAGGCGCAAATGAGTTTCGTCCGCAACCTGGCCAAGCAGTACGCCGCGCGCGGAATCACGGTCAACAACCTCGCGCCGGGGTTCATCGCCACCGACCGCAACGCTGAGGCGATGGCTAACCCTGACTACATGGAGCACCTGCTGACCGTGCGGGTTCCGGCGGAAGTCGTCGGCCAGCCGGAAGACTGCGTTGGTGCGGCGTTGCTGTTGTGTTCTGAGGCCGGAAAGTACATCACCGGAATTAGCCTCCTCGTGGATGGGGGGATGCATCTCTAAGCGTACTCTAAGGAGAAGACTGTGGTCGAACTAAAGGGAATCTGTCCGATCATCGCTGCGCCGTTCACGTCCAGCGGGAGCGTGGACTACGACAGCCTGCGCCACCTCGCGCGCACCCTGACCGAGGGCGGCTGCCATGCCGTGACTCTATTTGGCATCGCGGGCGAGTACTACAAGCTCACAGACCAGGAGCGGATGGGCATGGTAGAGGTGGTTGTTGACGAGTGCAGGCGCGCCAACGTCCCCTCGATCCTTTCGGTGACGGCACATGCTACCGAAGTGGCCGTGCGCGAGGCCCAGGCGTTTCAGGACGCGGGCGCAGACGCGCTGATGCTGCTACCTCCCTTCTTCCTCAATCCCCCTGCGGATGAGCTTTACAACCACATGCGGGCAGTGGGCGAAGCAGTCACCATCCCTATCATGGTGCAGTACGCGCCGGAACAAACTGGTGTCGCCATCCCGCCCGCTGTGTTGCAACAGTTGGCCAGGGAGGTGCCGACCTACGAGTACTTCAAGGTCGAATGCAAGCCGCCAGGCGCATACATCACCAGCCTATACGAGGGCACGAATCGCAAAGCCAAGATTCTGGTCGGCAACGCCGGCTACCAGATGATCGAGGCGTTTGATCGCGGCGCCATCGGCGTGATGCCGGGCTGCTCGATGTACGACGTGTACCTGAAGGTATACGACGCTTACCAGGCCGGCGACCGCCAGACCGCGTACACCTATCACAATGCTCTCCTGCAAATGCTCAATCACATCCGGCAGAACGTGGAGATGATCATCTTCTACGAGAAGAGGATTCTGTACAAGCGGGGGATCATCGCCAGCGATTATTGCCGGCATCCCACGTTCTGCCCAGACCCCTTCTTCGACCGCATCTTCGAGGAGTGCTACGACTACGTTAGCCAGTATTTCGGCACCAAAGTCGAGGTCTGATCGCCATGTCCGAAAGAATTGCGCGTATAGATGTCTATTGCCTGAAAATCCCCCGCGACGTGCCCTACCTGGGGCCGCTCGAAGAGGGCAATGTCCCCACCAGCAAAGGCACCTTCATCCGCCCCGGAAACCGCAGCGTCTACAGCATCAACGACCACTCGGTGCTGGTCAAGATCACGTCTCAGGGCGGCGCTGTCGGCTGGGGAGAATGCTGGGGAATCGTCGCGCCGCAGGTAGCCGCGACGGTCATTGAGGAACTCGCCGGGCCGTTCGTCATCGGGCGCGATCCGCACGACGTGGTGGGCATTTACGAAGACCTCTACGACGCGATGCGCGTGCGCGGCTTCTACGGCGGTTTCTACGTGGACGCGCTCGCCGCGCTCGACATCGCCATCTGGGATTTGCGCGGCAAAGTGGCCAACCTGCCTATCTACAGCCTGCTGGGGTCGGCGCGTCACCGGCGGATGCCCGCCTATGTCTCCGGGCTGCCGCGCGCCACCCGCCAGGAACGGGCAGAACTGGCCAGAGAGTGGATCGGCAAGGGGTTTGACACGGTGAAATTCGCCGCAGCGGTCGTCACCGAAGGCGAAGTGGCCGAGATCAAGGCCATCCGCGAGGCGGTGGGGCCGGGGCCAAAGATTATCTGCGACATGCACTGGCGCTACACCGCACACGAGGCCATCCAGTTGATCACAGCCATGGAGGAGTACGATCTCTACGTGGCCGAAGCGCCGTGCAACTCCGAGGACATCGAGGGCCAGGCGCAGGTCGCCCATGCGGTGAAGACGCCAATCGCGCTGGGCGAGGAACTGCGCACCGTCTACGAGTACCGCCCGCGCTTCGTGCAACGCTGCATGAGCATCATCCAGCCGGAAGTGGCCCACATGGGTATCACGTCCATGTGGCAGGTGTGCCAGATGGCGCAGGCTTTCCACTGCCGGGTGATGCCCCACGCGAGTATCGGCATCGGCATCTTCCAGGCGGCGAGCCTGCAGCTTTCTGCGGCCCTGCCCAACCTGAGCTATCACGAATACCAGCACTCGATCTTCGACCGCAACCTGCGCTATGTCTCCGGCAACATGCGCTGCGAGAACGGCTTTTATACGGTACCGGATGGGCCTGGGTTGGGCGTAGAGCCGACGGACGAAGTTTTCGACTTCGTGATGAAGTAGGCGGGCGGTGGGGCGTGCCCATTGAAGCCGAGCCAGTCTTGAACGTCCACAACGCGCTGGGCGAAGGCCCCCTGTGGCACCCCGGCGAGCAGGCGCTTTACTGGGTGGATTTCGAGGCGCAGAGCGTGCACCGCTGGCAGCCGGACAGCGGCGCGCACGAAGTCTTTGTCTTCACTGTCCCGGTGATTGCCCTGGCGCGGCGCGCCGCGGGCGGCTTCCTGGTCGCCACGCCCAAGAGCCTTGCCTTCTGGAACCCGCCGGAGGCCAGCCTCCAGCAGATCGCCGTCGCCGAGCCAGAGAAAGAAGGGGCGCGCTTCAATGACGGGGCGGTTGACCCCGAGGGACGCTTCTGGATCGGGACGATGAAGAAGGGCGAAGCGACCAGCAGCCTCTACCGGCTCGACGAGAACCGGACGCTGGACGTGATGGCAAGCGGACTCACCGTCTCCAACGGCATTGGCTGGAGTCCTGACCGGCGCACCATGTACCTGACGGACAGCCTGAGCCAGACCATCTTCGCCTACGACTACGACCCAGCCAGCGGCTCGATTGATAACCGCCGCATCTTCGTCCACACGCCGGACGAGCCGGGCGTGCCCGACGGCCTGGCGGTGGACAGCGCTGGGTTTGTGTGGAGCGTGCGCTGCCGGGGGTGGAAGACCGTCCGCTACGACCCGCAGGGCAACGTCGCCGCCGAAATCCGGCTGCCGGTGGAGTGCCCGACCAGTTGCGCCTTCGGCGGGCCTGATCTGGATCAGTTATACGTCACCTCGTCTACGGCGCTGGCGGCGCGAGATCACCGGCAGACGCAGCCGCTGGCCGGCGATCTGTTCCGCATTGAGGCGGGCGTGCGCGGTCTGCCGGAGCCGGCCTACGGCGGCTGAGAGTGGCTGAAAAGTGGGGAGGAGGCCTTGTGTCTGAAGAACTGCTGTTCAACATTACGAAGGACGATCTGGGCTGGATGCGGCAGGCTGGCCCGGTCTTTGCGACGTTCGGCGAGGTGATGGTGCGCGATACGCCCGCCGACATGGAACGCCCGGAGCGCACGCGGCTGGTGCGGCTTTCGATGGCGGGCAGCGAGTATACGCTGGCGATTGGCCTCAGCCGCCTCGGTATCCCCAGCACGTACATCACCCGCGTGCCGGATAACCCCTACGGGCGGGCCGTGCGCAATATCGCGCGCGAGCACGGCGTGCATACCGAGCACATCGTCTGGGCGGCCAAGACCGACCCCATCGGGCGGCTGATCTATGAGATTGGCCGGACGCCACGCCGCGACACGGGCATTTACCAGCGCAAGTATTCGGCTGCCTCGCGCCTGGGGGCCGGCATGGTGGACTGGGCCAGCGCGCTGCGCAGCGCGCGCCTGTTCCATACATCGGGCATCACCTTCGGGCTGGCGCAGCACAGCGGCTACGAGCGCAACTACAACTACGAAGCCTTTCAGGAGGCCATTGCCCACAAGCCCGCCGACTGCCTGGTGGGGTTGGACTTCAACTACCGCGCGACGCTGTGGACACCCGACGAAGCGCGCGCCATCATGACGCCGGTGGTGTCCGAGCACGTGGACGTGCTGATCACCACCATCGAAGACATGGCCAAGCTCTACGATATTGGCTGCGGGCAGTATTCGGCCAAGCAGATCGTGGACGGCGATATGGGGGTGATTGAGGATGACGACATCCGCGCCTTCGCCCAGGCGGTGATGGCGCTGTTCGGCGTGCGCATCGTGGCCATCACCATCCGTTACCCGGACACCTTCGAGCAGCACCGCTGGGAGTCGGCGGCGATGAACGCCGAGGGTGACTTCTTCCGCTCGCCGGTCGTGCGCCCGATCACCCTGCAAGACCGGCTAGGCGGCGGCGATACCTGGAACGCGGGGTTCTACTACGGCCTGCTGACCGAGCATTTCAGCGCGACGGGCCTCCGCAAGGGCGTGCTCGTCGGCGACGCAGCGACCCGCCTGAAGCAGACGCTGATGTTCGACCTGCCGATTGTGGATAAGCAGGAGGTCCAGGCCCTGATGACCGCCGACGTGAAGGGCGGCGGCAAGCGTACTTCTCGCTAACGAAAGATAGGGGACGCATGAACAAGACAGCGAAACTCAACCTGATCCGCGAGACGGGCGTGATCGCCATCATGCGCGCCCAGTCATCCGAACAACTGATCGCCGCCGCCGAAGCCATTCAGAGGGGCGGCGTGCGCGTGATCGAAGTGACCATGACCACGCCCGGCGCGCTGGATGTCATCCGCCAGGCGTCGGCACGTTTCGGCGACGATGTGCTCTTCGGCGCGGGCAGCGTGCTGGACGCGGAGACGGCCCGCACGGCCATGCTGGCCGGGGCCGGATTCATCGTCGCGCCCACGCTCAACCTCGACCTGATCGCGCTGTGCAACCGCTACAGCATCCCCGTGATGCCCGGCTGCTTCACCCCCACCGAGGCTCTCACCGCCTGGGAAGCGGGCGCGGATATGGTCAAGCTCTTCCCGGCCAGCTTCGGCGGGCCTGAGCTGCTCAAGGCTATCCGCGCTCCGCTGCCGCACATCGAGTTTGTGCCAGTGGGCGGGGTAGACCTGGACACGGCGGCGGACTTCATCCGCAGCGGTGCGGCGGCGTTGGGCGTGGGGAGCAGCCTGATCAACCAGAAGCTGCTGGACGCGGGCGACATGGCGGAACTGACCCGCCGCGCCGCCGCTTTCATTGAACGGGTGCGGCAAGGGCGGGGCCAGCAGTAGACCAGCGGGCGGGGCTATGCGCCCGGCGGATAGGAGCGCCACAGCGCGTGCGGCCTACCTGAGCGATCAGCGGACGATCTGCGTGCTCGTCCGGCGGCCTGATGTTGCCTGGCACTCTTCGCCCGGAAAAAACTCTTGTCAAGCCCACCGGCCTATGCTATGATTCAGCGCACAATAGCCTGTGCCTGTAGCTCAGCGGATTAGAGCGCTTGCCTACGGAGCAAGATGTCGGGGGTTCGAATCCCTCCAGGCACGCCAAAAACCATCGCCAGCGGGCGTCACTCCGCTGGCGATTTTCGTTGTGGGCAATGCCAGGGGATGGTTGCGGTTAGGGTGCACGAACAACCTGGTGGAAGTTCAGGAATGCTCGCTGAATGCCTCCCCCCTCAATCCCCTCTCCAGCCAAGCTAGAGGGGGGATGATCTGCCAGGCGGCGCTCCCCTTTCCCCGCTTGCGGGGAAAGGGGCTGGGGGATAGGGGGGAAAGTGCATAACAGGCTCTAGGGCGCAGTTGACCGGCTGCTGGCCGGCAACACGATAAACCCCTCGGCGATGCTCTGACGCGCACCGGCATAGGCGTCCGGCACGCTCGGCGCATCTAGCAGGTTGGCGTCCGGCGGCTCGATCTGCAGATCGGCGACGAACAGCGTCCCCGCCTCGTCGTTGAGCAGAGCGGTCAGGGCGCTGTGCGCGTCGCCCGCCGCGTCCAGGGTGCGGTAGGCCACCAGGTAGCCGCTGCCGGCCTCGCGCTGGACTGTCGCCACGCTCAGCACCGCATCCACCGTCGCCGCCGCGCGCACCCACGCTTCCGCCGCCTCTGTCGAGGCGATGGGCGTCTCCGGCTCCGTCCACAGGCGTACGCGCTCGTTGTTGTTGGCCCCGTTCAACAGCAGCGTCGCCGGGCGACCGGGGCTGCCAGCGGCCACCGTCCAGCCGGGGGGATGGCGCAGCACGAACCCGGCGCTCTGATCCACGTAGGCGAGCCAGTCGGAGGGCAGGTCGAGCAGCGCCGGGAATCCCTGGAAAGCCGGGATGACCAGCGTTTGCAGCAGGTCGAGCAGCGCCGGGTTGTTGGCGGGCACGACGATGCGTGCCACGAACAGCCAGTCCTGCCACAGGCGCGATGTGGTGCGGCCCAGGTAGTCGTGCCCCTCGGACGTGAGCGCGAAATCCACCACCACGCCATCGTCGCCAACCGTCCGCGCCATCTCCTGCCAGCTATCGTAGTCCTGCCAGGCCCCGGCGAAGTGTTGCGCGGTCAGGTAGTTCGCGCTGAGCGAGTCCAGGCTTTCGTATTCAACACCCGGTTGGATATAGTTATGGATCACGACCAGGCGCTGCGGGCTGGAGATGACCACGCGCGCCATTGCGCTGGCCTGCACGGACTCGCCCTCGTCCACAATCCAGTCGTCACCGGCGGGCAGGAATGTCTGGAACAACCCGCTGCTGTGAATGTAGGGCGGCCTGCCGGTAAGTTGCGGGTCAGGGTCGGGCGTAGGAATCACCGGGCTGGTGGGTTGGGGCGTGGCAAAGGGGTCGAGGTCAGTGTTGGAACTGCTGCGGCTCCCCAGATCGGGCGCGATCAGGGTGAGCACAAAAGTGAAGATGATGATAGAACCAATGATCGCGCCCAACAGCGTCGCCCGCCGCTGGTCGCGTTTCCTGGACTTGTGCATGGTCTACTCCCGTACAACGAGTGCGCTGGCCCGCCGCTGGCCGAGTTTCCCGTCCGGCGTGCCGGCCCCAGACTATACCGCACAACAGGGGCAGGGGTGAAGAAATGCTGTCAGAGAATCAGGACGACCTCACCGAGAGGCGGGCCGCACAGCCCGAAATCGAGCCGATCAGCACCGCCGAGGCGCAGGCGATCCTGGCCGATGCCCTGGCCCCGTACCTGGCCGATGGTTGGCATGTGCTGGATCGCAGCCCGGCGTGGGCGCGGCTGACGCGCGGCAAGCGCAATCTCGACGTGCGCGTGGACTTGCTGGGCGAAGTTGAAGCGCACGAGTCCGAGCTGACGCCGCTGCAAGACAGCGGGCGGCTGATCGCCTGGGTGCTGCTGCTGACTTCGCTGCTGCTGGCGCTGGCGGTTGCGGCGGCGCTGGGCATTCTGTGAGAGGCGCAGCAGAGGCAGCGCCCTGGGTAGCCTCACCCCCGCTCGGCCCACTGACGCGGGCCTCGCCGCCCCCTCTCCACGACGTGGAGAGGGGGCAAGCCGAGCGTAGCGAGGCTGGGG
>CAYNHD010000031.1:0-16389 GCA_964396775.1 uncultured Thermoflexus sp.
TGCGTTTCGCCATAATGCGTAGATTGTACAACTTCCAGCTGGTTTATCAATTAGAAGGACTGCGCGCACAGTGTGTGGGGTCGAACTCCTTGGCACGCAAGTACCGCAGGAATCCAGGAGAATCTCGGTGTTGAGTTCATGGGGCGGGCGGCTGGGCTGCCCGCTTCAGACTTGAGGGCATCTCGCCAGCTGCCGCTTACCAGCAGATTCGCAGTACGCCATAAGGTCCTCCAAGCGAGGGAGCCCCACACGGTCGCTGACTATCTTGTGGGCATCCATGTATTCCGGCAGAATGTTCTGAGCGATAATAGCTGTTCGACCGCGCAGGGAGGGAGCAGGCGTCCTTCGGCGGCAGCTGAAGTGCCGGGTACCCGGAACGTTGCGACGATCACGACAGCGGACACCACCCGGAGTCCCCGGGCGAGCTCTGCTGATCTGAGCATGCCCATTTGCCACTCGTCTCGTCTGTTGGGCAGGCACGCAGGACACGCACGCCTGCAGACCGTGCCTATCACGCCATCCCCTCGTTGGCGATCTCGCTCTCCTCAACATAGCGGCGCGGCATGGCCAGGCTGCTCCAACCGCCCGCTTCCTGCAGACGCAGCACGTCCACCTTCCGCGCCCAGTACGTCGCCCAGTGGTGACGGCAGTCGTGCGCGCTCAAGCCCTACAGGCCAATTTCCTCACCGAGAACTCGCACCCGGTCGGTGATCGGGTAGGTGTTGCGCTCGGCGGCGCGCTGGAGGTCGCGCTCGACTTCCTCTGGGGTGCGCGGGTCCTCGGGGATGAGCAGCAGCTTGACATTGCCGGAGAGCGGGATGTGCGGGTTGGCCTTCACCCCGAACTGGGCGATATCCCTCTGCGAGAACATCTCCATCTGCTTCGGGAGAGAGCGCTGGCGGTCGGTGTGGGGCGTGGGCGAAGACAATGACGTGTGCGTGACACGCTTTGAATGGTCGTTCAGACCCTACCAAGGCAAGTTCGGCAACAAGCGGTTCCTGGCGGATTTCACGTTCGAATGGTTCCTGAGGCTGCTGGTCTATGCGACCGAGTTCTGGGGACAGCTCCGTATTCCAGCCAGTGATCGCAATCACACGTCGCGCTGGGCGCTGGACCCACTATGGGAGGAGCTGATTGGGTTCATCGCCGAGTGGGGTCTGCACTACAGGGACTACGTGCGGCCACACTACAACCTGACGCCAGATGTGAAACCCGCTTATCTGAGTTCGGCGGTGGGCTGGCTGTCAGGCCTGGAAGCGCGCATCGGCATTGAGAAGGGCAAAGACGGTCCGGCCAGTCTGGCGCAAGTGCTGTCCTACCTGCACGGCGAAGGGCACACGATGCAGGACATTGACCGGAAAGCGGCGGCCAAGTGGGAGGTCTATTGCAGGCTGGCGGGGAGGTCGCAGGAATGAGCGCCCCCTATCGTAGTGTGGAATACCAGCCGCCCGCGCCCGATTTGCTAGAGCACTTCGCCCGCGATGTGTGCCTGGGCCTGGGGCCGGACTACTGCCAGCCTGAAGTGGTTGACGGGCTGGCGTCCTTCATGAAGGTAGTCGCGCGGGCGCTGGCCAACAGCCTGAACCGCAAGGGTGACGGAGACAACCCGGTTGACAACGGATCCGAGAGGGGCTAAGCTAGGGGCATTGGCAAAAGTGAGCGCCAGGGTACCGACAATACCCCGGCGCTCTGGCCGATGCACTAGATACGGTAGCGCAGCGACCGCCAGAGACTCTAGCGTGTTTGGTGGCCTCTCGCTAACGGTTTGTCCGCACCTGCCAAACACACAAGGAGTCTGATCATGCCTCGCAAGTCTCGCACCCCAGTGGAACGCACCATCGCCCTGTGCTACATCCGCCAGTCGTTCACGCGCGACAACGACGACAAGAACAGCCCGGAGCGCCAGCAGGCCAACATCGAGCGCGTCTGCCAGGAGCATGGCTGGACGCCCGAATGGTATGTCGATGCCGAAGGGCACAAGTCGGCGCGCACGGTCAACAACCGGCCTGGCTGGCTGGCTCTGGAGAAGCGCCTGGGTGACGCCGATGTGATCGCCCTGGTCGCCAACGACCTGGCCCGCCTGCACCGCAAGGGCTGGCGGGTGGGCGACCTCATCGAGAAGCTGGAGCGGCATAACGTGTCGCTGGTGCTGGCTGCGCCCAACCGTGAGGTAGACACGTCCACCCGATGGGCAAGATATTCGTGCAGTTCGCGGCCATCTTCGACGAGTACTACGCCGAAGACATCTCGCAGCGGGCCAAGGACAGCATCCAGTATCGCAAGGCGAAGGGCATCAGCGTGGGCAAGCCGCCCTTCGGGACGGTGCGTGGCAAGGATGGCTTTCTCCAGCCCAGCCCGGAGGGGGCCTGGTTGCTGCCCAACGGCAGGTTCGCGGCGGGTTCGGCAGACGAGTGCCCCGAAGAGGGCGCGGTGTGGCGGGGGTACTACGACTGTGCCCGCTATGTGCTCGATCTGTATGCTAAGCACGACATGGGCTATGAGAAGATAGCCTACCGGCTGAATGAGGAAGGATGGTCCTTCTGTGATCGGCAAGGGGAGCCGCGTCCGATAGACCGGGAGGATGTGCGGCGCGTGCTGGGAGCCTGGCCGGAGTACGGCGGGGCGGTCCTGGACGAGAAGGCCAAGGACCGCAGGGCCTATGAAGACCTCAACGTAGAAGATGTGGCGCTGCGCGAAGACCGGGCGGTGTTCCCCTTGGACCTGCTGCGCAGGGTGGGGCGGATACGCAACAGCCGGTCGCGCAAGCCGGTGGATCATGGCGTGAACCGCGAGACGTTTCCCTACGCGCTGAACAACATCACCTTCTGCGCTCACTGCCTGAAGCTGGCTGAAGAGCAGGACGATCCACGTCTGAAGAGCACGTTGGGTGGGATTAACATGAACGGCACGCGGCGGTATCGCCACAAAGCAGGGGTTTCCTGCGGCGTGACCAACCGTTCGGTGCCCTGCGACGACTATGAGGTCGATGTCGGGCGGCTGTTGCGGCTGTTGGAAATCACGCCTGAGGCGCTGGAGTACATGACTGAACTGGCAATCCAGGCAGACTTACAGCACAAGCCTGACCAGGGGGATGTAGACCCTGAGCGAGAGAAGCAGGAAGCGATTGCGCTCTGCAACCGGCGCATTGACGCGGCGGTGACGCTCTACAAAGAGGGACGCATTGACATCGACGAGTATCACGACATCGTGACGCGCAACGAGCGGGAGATCGCTCACTGGCAGATGCGTACCAGCGAGATGGAGCAGATCGCGGTCGAACTGGCAATGTGCATGGATGTGGTCAATAAGGTGGCCGACCTGTGGGACACGGCCAGCCCGGAGGACCGGCAAGGCATGGCGCGCAATCTGTTCGAGTATCTGGTCTATGACCTGGACACGCGGCGCATCACGGACTTCCGGCTCAAGCCATGGGCGGACCGCTTTCTCATCCTGCGCGCGCAGTTGTATGACGACGATCCAACGGGAGTTGGGGGTGAGGAATCAGGGGCTGGTGAGGGAAAAGAAAATCCGTATGCACCGGGTCAAGACCTGCATACGGAGTTGCCCCATAGGGGACTGCGCACCACATCATTCCCCAAGGTGGCGTTTGCGGTAAGGTTCGCTACTGCGATTGCATACTACGGGCGACCGTTGCTCCCCTACCCGGCCACTAATGGCACGGTGGCCAAGCGTGCACGGAATGAAGAAATCCGGCACGGCATGCGGAAGGCGAGCGAATCAGCCATCTTGCTGAAGTATTCGGAATTTCAGAACAGCGTGTTTCACAAACTGCGCTCGACAAGTGCCCATAGTGGGAACAACGACAGAGAACAGCACGGATCTGGAGGCTCTACTGGCTACGTCCTGGGAGGAGAATGCTTGTGGGCACATCTGATCCAAGCTGGCTCATTCCTCACCACCGTAGATCGAATTCATTCTCCAGATGTCAACTGATCGAACCCTCGAATAACCATGTAGTCCCGCAACATAGACTCTTCCCCCACTTGTCCGTGTCGGATAGATCCGACACGCAAAGCAGCTTTCCTCGTTGGCAAAGACCTCCAGCACAGAATGATCAAGGAACAAATGAAGTTGAAGGAGACCGTTCTTATCTAGGGGAAGAATCGCTTTGCGCAAGGTGCCATGGATTTCTGGATTAAGACTGGATTTGGTGGTGTCAACAGCAAGCATATGGGTGGATGTATCGTACGAGATTGTTGTGAACTCGCCACCATCCATCGAATCGCCTAAGACGATTCCGACGACCGAGGCGTGTCCAAGTTCTATTTCTGCCAGCAGTTCCAGCGAGTTGCCACAGATCTCCCCAAGGTCCTTGATGTCTCCCTCAGGCAGAAGCAAATCACGATAATACCAGTGTTGTTGCCGTAACGTGCCCAGCTCTGGTGCTGGTGTGAATCTGAGTGTCCCATTGGCACCTGAGGAGATAACTCGTGGTAGTGACATGACACCACTCCAGCCCGCTTTAAGCTGAGCTGACTTACTTCTTCCTTCACGTAGCCATCCCCACATGAGAAGACGGCCTATGTTGTCGCGCATGACTTGTGGGGCGTAGAAGGAGCCACCGTGATCGAGCAGAGCCTGCGTGGTTGGCAAGAAACGATGTTGCCGATATTCCCCTGTGAAGTAGGCTGCATGAACTAGATGGCCTGGAAAGTAAGGTTCGCCCACAAAGTCGCGCGATTCATCCTCGGCCACCGACAGCACTAGTACATATAAACCATCAACTTCGAAGAAATTCGGACACTCCCACATCGTGCCCAAACGAAATGGTGTTACGCCCCGCACATCGCCGACCAACAATGGGCCCTCATAGGACCAATGCGAGAGATCAGGCGAAGAGTAGAGCAGAACGGCTCCCCCTACGTCTTGGATCTTTGATCCGATTACCATATACCAGAGGTCATGTTGTTTCCAGACGTATGGATCGCGGAAATCTCGGCTAGGCCCAGTATCGATGCTCTCAGGCGGTCCGGGGATAATGGGGTTGTCGGGGGACTTCTGCCAGGTGAGTAAGTCGTTCGAGCCGATGGCTGTGCACACAGTCTGGGGAGAAACGCCAGTGTAGAAGAGTCGTGGTCTTCCATTCGCATTCACAACACATCCGGAGAAGCAGCCATCTACATCGGGGCCGTCCGGGGACGGTGCAAGGGCCACGGGTAGATGCTGCCAGTGGACAAGATCGTCGCTGACTGCATGGCCCCAATGAATACGTTGGTGGACTGGCTGGTACGGGTTGTACTGAAAGAACAGGTGAAACCGCCCGTCCCACTGAATAAGACCATTAGGGTCGTTCATCCAGTTTGCTGGCGGTAAGAAATGATACTGAGGGCGATGGGAGTCATTCACGGGGTTCCTACTCTTCTCCTTCGCTCATATCACTTGCTCTACCTGGAGTCGGGTGACTGCCAGGACCGTTTACAGATTCGAGATAAGAAGCGAGGGGCAGTGTGCAGAGGAGTTTCATCTGTCATTGACCCTTGCAGACTGCCACTCGCTTGCGAGACAGTGCAGGTTCCTTTACCAGCCAATGACTTGTCAGGCTAGGAGAGTCTCAAGGAACCCCGCACCGGGTATTCTACGGCTGGAGCGCGTACCTGCCTAACGGGGTAATTGGCCTCTTATCTATCCCACAGTCCATGTTCAGGCCATCGTCGGGGTAGTCGCACCTCCACCGGGGGAAGCGGGCCCAGAGGTTTGTGAGGCTCTAGCTGATACCAGTACGCCACACTGGAGTACTCATTTGCCTGGTCATTGGCATGGCCGTGTTCAATCGTAACCCGAATGGATTTTGTGAATCGAATCGGGTCTTCGATGTGCCAGCGATACAGACTCCACTTGCCAAAATGCTCTTGCACATCGCTTCCCAAAGAAATCCCGTGATACGGCCCATCATATTCCCCGCTGGGGAATCCCCATGCTGCGCCGAAGTAGTCTTCGGTACCGGTACCATGCAACGAAGGGGGCCATCTTTCGCCGTCGATGAAGATCATGTCGTCTCCCTCGCCAGGCCAGGTGAAGACCTGATTTGAAGCATCGAAATTATCGATGTTCAGCACGCAGCCCACATAGTGTCCGACACCTTCTGCGTCTAGGATAACGTAGTTCTCGTCACCTGTTAGGTTTTTTCCAGGCAGATCCCATGGCGCGGGATTCTCGATATCGGAAGAATGAACGACTTTGCGGCAGGGGTTCTCGATATTCCATGCCGCATGGAATCGACCTAGATCGCCGGGCGCCGGATCGTCATACAATTCATAGTCAATCATGTAGAAGAGATTGGCTATCGGCTCTTCACTCTCGTTGATGAGTTGGATTCTGGCTGCACTGCCGAATGGCATCGGGAGATAGCAGTTGTTCGAAGCGGAGAAAGGCCCCTTTGGTCCTCGCCTCTCACCAAAGACCATATTCATGGGCAATGAGACATAATGCCTGCATGTGGCGTGACCGATACCGAAGAAATCGCCGTAAGGGACTCTCACACTAGGATTCTGCTCGCCATCCCAATGCATTTCCAGCACCAACTTCCTCAAGTACTGCGGGGCATAGCAGCGTGTGGTCATCCAGATATGTCTGATGCAGCCGACTCCGTGAATGTCGGCCAAGACAGCGGTTTCACCAGGCTCAACGACTCTGAAGTCGCGATTTCCGCCTGTACGGTCCCAACTGGACTCTCGCAAAGACCGCGCGTGTTTGATGAGAGCAAGTCCTCCCAGTGGGCTATTCGGTTGCCATACGTTCATCAGACTCATCTCCTTGTTGGATTAGTTCATGAAGGACAGGAACTCCAGGCATTGGCTAAGCCGTCCAAATGCTGAACATCAACCCTTAACAGCACCGAGTGTCATTCCAGCCACAATCCGTTTCTGCGCCAATAATGAGAACAAGATGACCGGAAACGAATACAGCGTAGCCAGGGCGGTCATTGTTCCCCATTCAACAGCGTACTGGGTTTTGAACTCGGCAATCGCAATTGGAGCCGTCTTGGCATCGACTGAGGTCAGAAGCAATGAGAACAAGAACTCATTCCATGATGCCAAGAAACCGAAAATGGCTGTTACGGCGATTCCTCCCATTACCACTGGAATGATTACTCGAAGCAAGGCACCAAGTCGGGACGCGCCATCGACTCGCGCAGCTTCCTCTAGTTCATTGGGGACGCCCTCAAAAAAGCTGGCCAGCAGCCAGATAGCCAGAGGGAGGTTAATCGTAGTGTGGGCAAGTGCGACGGCGATATGGGTGTCAGTCAGGCTGAATCTGCGCATCAGGGTGAAGAACGGGATGGCGACAGATACATAAGGAATCATGCGGGTAATGAGGGTAATGATCATGAATATCCGGCTGACATTCGTTCTATACCGGGTCATTGAGTATGCTGCGGGCACAGCCAGAATGAGTGCTAGCGTCGTGCTTCCCAGCGCAATGATTATGCTATTGAGGAAGGACTTCGGGATCGCTGGGTAATTACCTATGCGCTGGTAATTCTCCAGACTCCACTGCCTAGGGAGCAACGTCGGCGGCACGGTCACCGAGTCCTCAGGTGGTTTGAATGATGTCAGGACAAGGTACAAATAGGGGAAGACGTATACGACGAGAATTAGGGCTACCAGAAGTATCAGTACTAAGCGCCCTGCGTGGATTCTTGCCATGGCAATCCTCATCGGATGTGCTGATAAGTTGCTGTGAGGCAGAACCGGGTGTCTGGAATGGACTTTGGCCATAGTCGTTTCCTATGTATCAGACAGCCCGGGCCGCCAGATGCTATAGAACGCTATCAAGCTTAGTACCAGCAAACCAATCATGAACAGCGCGGCCACAGCTGACGCTTCGCCGAGACGGCCATAGCGAATCATGGTTCGGTACACTTGCAGACTCAGGACCTCGGACGCAAAACGTGGACCACCTTCAGTCTGTATCCATATCATGTCGAACGTTCTAGCCGCATCAATGCCACGAATGATCAAAACCACCGCAATCACTGGGCGCAGCAAAGGCAGAGTGATTCTTCGGAATGTCTGTATAGCTCCAGCGCCGTCAATCTTGGCCGCCTCAATAATCTCCTGAGGGATGTTTTGCAGCCCGGTGAACGTGACCATGGCGACGAAGGATGTTGTCAGCCAAATGTCTGGAATTGCCACCGAAAAAAGCACGATACTAGTGTCCCCCAGCCACGAAATGTCATTGGGAGTCTGGATAATGCCGAGCCAATCGAGTATCCAGTTGACAATGCCGAAGTTGCTCATCAGCATATAGCGCCACAGAAGTCCGGCGACAATCGGAGGTATCATCAGCGGAAACAAGAAGACGGTTCGTGCAAGACTGGATCTTTCTCCCAATGCCTTGAATAGTAGAGCAGCCATGAAACCTAGGAAGAACTCTGCGGACAGTGTGATGGCAGTATACTGAAGCGTTCGCGTGGCAGCGTCCTGCACGCGCGACGACGAGATAGCCTCCTCGTAATTATCAAAGCCTACGAAGGTCCGATCACTGAGAGCGAGCAGGGAGACCTCGTGAAAGCTGTCGTACACAAGCGTGCAAAGAGGGTAGGCTACGAATAGCAGGATGAAGAGTGCGGCGGGGGTGAGTAGTAGTAATGAGTAGGTGCGGTCTGTCAGCTTCATGGCCTTACCCTTTGAAGTCTAGGGCCGGTGGGGAGAATGAGGTGCCGCACTGCATTTGCAGGCGACACCTCTCACCTTCTTCAACAGCCTGAACCACAGGGACTATTGAAGAATCTCCTCAAGTATGTCGCGTCCCCACCCTAAGGCCTCATCTGGGCTAGTTTCGCAGCCGAGGGCATCTTGAACCAGGGGGACAATCACCTCGTCGCTGATTTCCTGCCAGTTCTCCAAGAGCGGACGACCCAGTGTCTGGGGTGAGGCAAGCGTTTCCATGAGCGGCTTGACATATTCGTAGCCGGGTTCATCCACATACTTCGCGTATGCTGCTTGACTCGCGGCCAGACCCAATGGTGCCGTCATGCCGAGATCGTTATGCTCAAGGGCAAACTTGACGAACTCGATAGCCACCTCTTTGTTCTTTGAGGTGACAGGTACCATGTTGAACCAAGGGCCTGGCACCGCTGCTATGCCTGCCTCTCCAGCAATCATGGGAGCAGCACCGACCATGCCTGCAACCGGAGCATCTTCAGGAACCAGACGATATGCGTGTGCCCAGAAGCGGGTCATGGCAGTCTGGCCCTGATAGAAGAGTTCTTGGGCAACAGACCAGTCGATCTCAAGGACATTCGGCGGGCTGACGTGGTACTTGCAGTGTAGATCCACGTAGAATTGAAGGGCCTTTAGATGGGCTTCGTTGTCGATAATGATGTTGCCCTCTGCATCCAGAGCTGCCCCCGGTGAACCTGCCTGCAGAGCGTGTACGAACCACTCAACGTCCGCTCCCGAGGGTGCGCCTTTCACATCTGTACCATAGAGGTCGATCTGGCCATCGCCATCGGTGTCACGGGTGAAGAAGACAGCTACGTCGATGAACTCCTGCCAGGTTGTCGGCGGGCGTAGATCATAGCCGTATTCCTCCTTAAAAGCAGCCTGCTCAGCGGGATCTTCGAAGAGATCCTTACGGTAGAAGAGAATCTCAGTGTTCGCCCATGCCGGCATGCCGACATAATGCCCACCATACTGCGCGTCGGCGACCAACGAAGGGAACAGGTCCGCCTTGACCTCATCAGAAAATAGGTTGTCGAGTGGTTCGGCAAATTGCGCAAGGGCCGGAATCCAGATCACGTCGATTGTTGCGACGTCAAATGCGTCGCCGCCGGTTGCCATTTCCGCAACGAGTTTCTCATAGACACCAGCGTAAGGGACCTGGACGAAATTGACTTTGTGCCCAGTTTCCGCCTCGAAGAGGTTAGCAACTTCCTCCTGAAGTTGGAAACCTCCGGATTCGACCAGGATGTTCAACGTAACGGACTCTTGACCCTGAACCTGTGCTGCATACGAGAGAGGAGCAACAGCTACTAGCAGCACGAGCAGTGTGAGAAGCCTTCTCTTCATTTCGGTTCCTCCCCTAGATTCGGGCATCATGGTTGTATCCAACTCCAGCTTTCGAGCTTAGGCGAGCTGATTCAGAGCTAGTCTCTCAAGATACTTGATTGCCAACGGTTACTCAGTCTCGACCTGGTGGGCTCCTTTCTTCTGTTCGACTGTGGGCTTGTGCCATCACGCCGAAACGGTCTTGGACGTTGGGTCTCAGAAAGACTCTCTCATAATTAGGGGACATTCCAGCACATGCTGAACAGGACGGGCTCCTTCTATGTCACCATGTTCGACAAGATGTTTTACTGCCCACCAGCCCATCTGATAGTGCGGCAGTTCCATCGTGGACAACGGGGGGTATAACCAGGCGGAGATGATCTCCTGGTTGTCGAAGCCAATTACAGCTATGTCATCCGGAATCCTGCGGTTGAGCTTGCGTAAGGCATCATAGGCCCCCATGGCCATGCGGTCGTTGAAACAGAAGATGGCAGTAGGAGGATGTGGTACTTGCATCAACGACATCGTACAACGATAGCCTCCGTTGGCTTGACTTTCGTCGGCGACAACGAGATCTGGGTCAAAAGCCACCCCATAGCTCGCCAGTGCCTGTTGGTAGCCCTCCAAGCGGCCAAATGTCGCCGGGATGGGGTCGATGTTGTTGATGAAGCCGATTCGTCGATGACCTTTCTGGAGAAGCGCTTGGGTCGCGGCACGTGCTCCCCCCACCTCGTCAGGGACGACAGAAGGAAGAGAACGATCCTCGATGAAACAATCGACCAAGACGGTTGGCACTTCTCGAATGATGCTGGGTGGAGTGACAGCGCGATGATACATTGTCCCATAGGTAATGCCCTCAACCTTGCGCTCCAACATCATCTCAATCGCAGCTTCTTCAATGGTGGGGTTCTTGCCAGTGTTGATCAGTAGCAGTATCTTTCCGCTCTCCCAGGCGGCATCTTGTGCTCCCTGGATAAGCTTGCCGGCGAACGGAGTTGTAGCGATCTCGTCGGTGATGAATCCGAGGACGCCTGTTCGGTTTCTTCTCAGTCCTTGTGCTACAGCGTTCGGGCGATAACGCAGTTGCTGAATGGCTGCCCACACTCGTTGGCGAGTGTCCTGAGGAATGCTAACGCCATCGACGTCATTGATGATGAAAGAGACTGTCGTCTGAGACACGCCGGCCAGATCGGCGACATCTTTCATTGTGGGTGGTCGTTTCTTAGGGGTTCCAGGCATGGTATTAGTCGCCATGTTGTCCGTAAATAGGATTTACTAAATCGTATTAACAGCGTATCACGACCCTGTAGTCTTGTCAATAGGTTCGCATCGGAGAATCGGAGGATCTGAAGTAATCGGAGTCAGAATCTGGATACTGTCGTCGAATTCAGCCTCAGCGACAGCATCGGATTCCTGGGACGTACAGTGTTTCCTTGCTTTTCCCAGCGCGTTGTAGTAGCTATAGGGTCACTACCTGAAGTTGCTTCACCCTGGACAGGTGCCCCATGCCCACTGAGAACGAGGCTCGACAAGCCCTCCAGCGTCTCCTGGACGACTACCACCGCCTGACGCGCGAGGATCTCGCCCAGATGACCGAAGCCAGCGTCGTGCGCCAGTTCATTGACCGGCTGCTGCGAGACGTGCTCGGCTGGCCCATCGAAGACCCGGCGCGCTACAAATACGAGCTAGCGACCCAGGCCGGACGCCCCGACATTACGCTCATCCCCGACTCCGGCGGCACGATCTTCGTCGAGGCCAAGCGCTTCGGGGCGATCAAGGAACTCCGAGAAGCGCGGCGCACCATCGCGGGGGTGATCACACCGGGTGAACTGGCCCTGCCAGGGATGGCCGTAGACCGCACCGAAGAGGAGCAGCAGGCGATCAACTACGCCTTCGCCAACGGCGGCACCTGGGCCATCCTGACCAACTTCGAGAAGCTGCGTCTGTTCAACGCCCGGCGCGACTGGCTGGTGCTGTCGTTCGAGACGCCGGCGGCCTACCTGGACGAGTTCGAGCAGCTTTGGCCGCTCGCCTATCACAACATCCTCAAGGGCAGTCTGGACCGGCTGAGCAATCAGCGTTATACGCGCGACGTAGACACCCAGTACCTGGACTTCATCAACGAGTGGCGCGAGAAGCTAGCCCAGGACATCGTGCAGCGTCAGGAGCATAACCCCTGGGTGCTGCGCGACGATGGCTCGATTGACCTGCCCACCCTGCGCGCGGTGGTGCAGCGCTTCCTGGACCGGCTGGTGATCGTGCGTTTCGCCGAAGATCACCTGGTCATCACGCCGGGCACGCTGCGCCAGTATTACGACCTCTGCCTGAGCAATCCCTACACCTTCACCATGGACGAGTTCCTCGACCGCTTCTTCCGGCGGTTCGACACCGACCACAACTCGGCGCTGTTCGCCGAAGGGCTGGTCGATCATGCTTCGTTCAGCGATGAGGTGCTGCTGCCGTTGATCGGCAAGCTGTACGAGGCGCGCTATCGCTCGATGCCCGCCGACATCATCGGCAACACCTACGAGCAGTACCTGGGCAAGGCGCTGGCTCTCGACAACGGCAGCGTGACCACGCGCGACAACCTGGAGACGCGCAAGAAGCAGGGCAGCTACTACACGCCACAGGTGATCGTGCGCCACCTGGTGGATACGACGCTGGGCCGCTATCTGCATGGCACGGCGAACGGTCTGCCGGACGGCGAGCCGGTTGAGGGCGAGCGGCGCAAGACCAGCCGCGACATCCGCGATCTGCGCGTGTTGGACAGCGCGTGCGGCAGCGGTTCCTTCCTGATCTACGCTTACTATGTGCTGGCCGACTTCTATGAGAGCGAGATCAGGCGGCTGCAAGCGGAGATGGAAGCGCGCAACCAGGAACTGGCCGCGCAGGGGGTCAGCCCGATGGAGCGGCGGCTCGAGCTGGCGGATTACACCGTCGAATTGGAGCGCATCCGCGACTACCCGCGCCTGATCCTGGAGACGCACCTCTACGGGGTAGACCTGGACCCGCAGGCCGCCGAGATCGCGGTCGTCAACCTGATCATGCGGGCGATGGAGCGCCGCCAGCACGAGAAGCGCCTGCCGCAAATCCTCAACCAGAATGTGAAGGTGGGCAACAGCCTGGTCGGGCTGCGTCCTGACGACCCGCGCCTGGCCGCACACGCCGCCGCCATTGCGCACATTCGGCGGCTACGGATGGGCCTGATCCGCACGCCGGACGGCGCAGCCCACAAGCAGATCATGGCCGACCTGGACGCTGCCACTGCTGACCTGAACGCGGCGCTGAACGCTGACTTTGAGCCGCACTTCAGCGACCTGGCGCGGGTGCATCGGTTCCACTGGGGGATCGAGTTCCCCGAAGCGTTCTTCGACGCGGACGGCGCGCCGCTGGACAACCCCGGCTTCACCATCGTCATCGGCAACCCGCCCTGGGAGATTCTCAAGCCCGACCTGCGCGAGTTCTACGCCCAGTTCGACCCGGACATCGAGAGCAAGCTGAACCGGCGACAGGTGGAGCGGCGCATCGAGGAGTTGCAGGCCGAAGACCCGCGCCGCGCCGGGCAGTGGGCGGCCACGACGCGCACCATCGAGGAGACCGCCGCCTACGTGCGCGCCTGCGGCGACTACACCCGGCAGGGGCGTGGCGACACGGCCACGCACAAGCTGTTCCTGGAGCGGATGTATGGCCTGCTGCAAGACGGCGGGCGGATTGGCTACGTGGTGCCGTCGGGCATCTACACCGACCTGGGCACCAAAGACCTGCGCGAGATGCTGCTGAATGAGGGCAACATCCAGTACCTCTACAGCTTCAGCAACGAGCGCTTCTTCTTCCCTGGTGTGGATCACCGCTTCAAGTTCGCGCTGGTAGGTGCGCAGAAGGGGCCGCAGAGCGACGGCTTCTGGGCGGCGTTCCGCTTCAACCCGCGCGTGGCCGTCGCGCCGGGCGATCTGCCTGCGTTCCTGGCTGATCCGGCGAACCTGATCTACATGCGGCGGAAGTCGCTGGAGCGCTTCAGCCCGGATAGTCTGAGCGTGATGGAGTTCCAAACGCGGCGCGACTATGAGGTGGCCGAGAGGATTTATGATGATTGGCCGTTGTTGGGGGAGCAACCTCACCCTAAATCCCTCTCCGCTGGCGGAGAGGGACTTGAAAGCGCGCCCGATTCCCCCTCTCCGTCAACGGAGAGGGGGCCAGGGGGTGAGGTTGCTGTAGGCGGCGCTGTTGGTGATCGCTGGTTGTCCAAGTCGGGTCTGTGGCAGAAGCTCAAACCTCTGGCGCGACAGAAACGGGCTGAACCGACTTCCGCCGAGGAGCTACTGTGGGAGTATCTGCGCAACCGCCAAGTGTGTGGCCTCAAGTTCCGCCGCCAGCACGTGATCGAGCGCTTTGTCGTGGATTTCTACTGCGCCGAAGCAAAGCTGATCATCGAGGTGGACGGGCCGATTCATGACTATACCCCGGACGAGGACGCCATCCGGCAGCAATTTCTGGAGAGCCAGGGGTTTCGCGTGCTGCGGTTTTCCAACGAGGAGGTATTGAGCGATCCGCAGAGGGTGATAGCGCGGATTGCCGGAGAGCAACCTCACCCTAAATCCCTCTCCGCTGGCGGAGAGGGACTTGAAAGCGCGCCCGATTCCCCCTCTCCGTCAACGGAGAGGGGGCCAGGGGGTGAGGTTGCCTCGTGGACAGTGAAGTTCGCCAACGAATTTCACATGACCAACGACCGGCACCTGTTCAACACTGCCGGGCGTGGCCTGCCTCTTTACGAAGGCAAGATGATTCACCAGTTCGATGCGTTCTACAGCCAGCCGCAGTTCTGGATCAGTGAAGACAGGATTGCCGAGCTGCCCGAATCTCTGCAGCAGCAGTTGGGGACTTACAAGGTTGTCCATCGTCGGATTGCGCGATCAACGGATGAGCGCACACTGATTGCAGCGCTTGTACCCCCTTATAGCGCCTGTGAAGTCAACGCAACGGTGATTCTGGTCGGTGGTCAAGCAAAGCAGCCCGCCAAGTTGTACCTCTGTGCGTTGCTCAACTCATTTGTGCTTGATTACGCCATTCGCTACAAAGTCAGCACGACTCTAAACATGTTCTACATGTACCAGCTTCCTGTTCCCCGTCTCACCCCCGGCAACCCCTACTTCGACGCCATTGTACCGCGCGCGGCGCGCCTCACCTGCACCCGCGCCGAGTTCGCCGACCTGTGGCGCGAGGTCATGGGCAGCGCGTGGGACGAGTCCTGTGGCGCGACCAACCCGGCGGAGCGCCAGCGTCTGCGCGACGAGATTGACGCGCTCGTGGCCCACCTCTACGGCCTGAGCCGCGCCGACTTCGATCACATCTTGGGCACGTTCCCGCTAGTGTTCCCGGACACGGACGAGGGCTGGCGCAAGCGCGAGTCGCTGCTCGCAGAGTACGATCGGTGGGCGGGGCGGCTGGCGTAACGCAGGATAGGCTGGAATCACCGTTTGACGGATGGTCGCTCAGCCTGGTGAGTATTCGAAGCTGTAGCTGCGCCCATCTGCCAGTTCGTGTTCATTCGCATTGTACGCGATGACCCAGACGTAATAGCTCACGAGTTCGCTCAGCGCCCAGTCGAGTTCGACGGATGTTTCACGGGTGGCCAGGGGAGACCCTGCAGGGTAAGAGTAGGGGACTCCATCCCCCGTCGTGTGAGACTCATAGACCCAGACGCTGTAATGGTCGGCAGACGGGTAGGCGGCCCATTCAATGCGAGGATACTCGGTGCGAATCACAGCAGTATGGGGGGCGAGGATTTTGAGGTCGGTCTGCTTGACGGTGTGGATGTCGTCTAGAGTTGTTGTCGTGCCTTCTTCGACGACGATGGGCCTCTCAACGTAGCGATAGGGTGAGAAGTAGGGAGTGGATTGCTCAGCCACCCAGTTCACCGAGTCGGGGAAGCGGTAGTACATCGCGTACTCGCCAGGCGGCAGAGACAGCGCATACACGCCCTGCTCGTCTGTGGTCGTCAGGTAGAACCCTGGCGTCCCAGGCATACCTGTGAACTTGACCTCTAGATCGGCAGCAGGCTGATCGTTCCACAGCAGACGCCCCGTGACGTTCGCTTCCCCCTGTTCTGTCGGCGTTAGGCCAGCGGGTTGGGTGCCCGCACCGCTGGATACCTGAGTGGCATCGGACACTGACGTATGCTCTGTCGGGTCAGAATCCGGGGCGCTGTCCAGCAGACCACTGCGCAAGACTCCGATAACGGTCAACGCCACTAAAAGCAGCGCGACAGCCATGACCCAGGGCCAGAGGACCCGACCTCTGATCTGGCGGATCAATAAGGAGACGTCTCGGTCGAAATCCGGGTCATGACGAACCTGGGCCGCCTGCCGGTCGCACAAGG
>CAYNHD010000031.1:16489-17978 GCA_964396775.1 uncultured Thermoflexus sp.
CCAGTGGTCGCCTGACTGTCGGCACGACGGTAGCTGATGAAGACGTGAGGCACGTTGCTCCACAACCTGTGTTCAGTATCCCCTGGCTATCAGTTTACTATGAACCGTGTAGTGTGCGCTGAGCGACTTTCGATGGCGGGTGCATCTGGGAGTGGGTGGAGGGATGGTCGCGCGCATGACCTCGCCGCTGGGCGGTAGCCAGGCTGTGGGGATAGCCAGGGAAGTGACAAAAAAGGGGGCGGGGGCACCTTGGGAGTGCCCCCTGCTGCATTAGTCGGCGAACATGGAACGCTCGCTCATCCTGGCGTTAGTGAGTGCCCCACCCTTGCGACTACCGCGCAGCAGGGAACCGTTCCGGGGCGCGTCGCCGCTCTCGACCCAGGCGTGCAGTACGCGCAGCGTGTCCGCGCTCAGCTTGTGCGTCTGTACCTTATCCACTTTGGGGCGCAGGAAGCGCATCTCCCCCGCCTTCAGGTCGAAGTCGGACATCTGCAACCGCGCCACTTCCCCCACGCGCAGCCCATGGTCCAGCAGCAGGCACATCAGCAGCGCATCGCGCCGACCCTGCGGCGTGTCCGGCTGCGCCTTCAGCTTCCTGGCCTGCCTGTGGCTGATGCGCACCGCCCCCGCCTTCTTGCTGCCCCGCCGACTGGTCTCGCGCCGCTCGTCAATGTGCCGCGCTTCCTTGTGCGCATAGCCCGCCACCGCGCGGATCATGGCCAGCTCCTCTGCCGTCAACACGCCCGCCTTGGTGGCCAGCCTGGCATACGCCTTGACCGTGCTCAGCCGCACGTTGGTGCTGCCCACCGCATCTCCCTGGGCGACCATCCAGTTGCGAAAGGCTTCCACCAGTCCCCACGTCACACCCTGCCAGGCCTGGGCATCGGGTGCGTGGCCATCCGGGAAGGCGGCCACCGACTCCGCGAACGCGCCTAGCGCCGCGCCCAGCTGCAGGCCAACCCCCTCCCCCGCCTGGTCGAGAAACGCCGCGAAGCGCGCCAGGTCAGCCGCCTGGCGGCGAATGGTGTTGTCCGCCTTGCGCGACAGGTAGTCGGCGAAGACGCTCTGCGCGGCCTGCTCGTTGGCGACCTGGCCTGCCACGGCCAGGTCGGGCGTATCCTGCGTCACTAGCTCGCTTTCATAACGGTTATCGCGTGCGAGCGCACGGGACTCGAGGGGTGATGTCATGGGATACTCCTGAGCGATGGATGAGAGCGGGCAGTGCAGGACCCTCTGCGCGCGCCGTTTGCGCTGCGGGCGGGCTGCGGGTCGAAGTGGTAAGCGAGTTGCGGAGGTCTCATCGCGCGTCAACAGAACTCTTGTTCGTGCGCGCTTATCTTACCACAGAATACGGCTTGGTGCTGAGAATTGCTGCGAAGAAAGCGTGGCTGGCGCGCTGACGGACGAGGGCTTGGGAGTCTGACGGAGGTGAGAATCTAGCTACCGGACACTGAACAGAAGTTCGGGATGAAAACATCAGGGAAGGGGT